>JAYTVD010000184.1:0-3591 GCA_043744175.1 Phyllobacteriaceae bacterium | reverse complement strand
TGTGGTCCTGATATCGTTCGGGAAGCACATATCAGGCGAATTATGCTTGGCGGGTTTCGTATGAATCAATTGTTATTATCTTATTTGCCCATCGTCATATTTCTTGGCGTAGCACTCATTGTAGGTTTGGCATTGACTGTGGCGCCGTTTCTGGTCGCCTATCGTGCTCCAGATCCAGAGAAGCTTTCGGCCTATGAATGCGGTTTCAACGCATTCGATGATGCCCGCATGAAATTCGATATTCGCTTCTATTTAGTGTCGATTTTATTCATTATTTTCGATTTGGAAGTGGCTTTTCTCTTCCCTTGGGCGGTTTCGTTCAGCAAAATTGGCATGTTCGGCTTTTGGTCTATGATGGTGTTTCTTGCCGTTTTGACCATCGGCTTTATTTATGAGTGGAAGAAGGGGGCCCTAGAATGGGATTGATTGGCAATTCTTCGACACTCGTCGCGCCGCAGCCAAAAGGGATTATTGATCCCAATACTGGCAAATTGATTGGCCAGGACGATGCTTTTTACGGCGAACTCAACGATGAGCTTGCCGATAAGGGCTTCCTGATAACTTCAGTTGATTCGCTCGTGACATGGGCGCGTACCGGCTCGCTGATGTGGATGACCTTCGGGCTTGCCTGCTGTGCCGTTGAAATGATGCACATGTCGATGCCCCGTTATGATGCTGAGCGCTTCGGCATCGCCCCTCGCGCCAGCCCGCGCCAGTCCGATGTGATGATCGTTGCAGGCACGTTGACCAACAAAATGGCGCCAGCCTTGCGTAAGGTCTATGACCAAATGCCGGAGCCGCGTTACGTCATTTCCATGGGCTCATGCGCCAATGGCGGTGGCTATTACCACTATTCCTATTCAGTGGTTCGTGGTTGTGACCGCGTGGTTCCTGTGGATATTTATATCCCCGGCTGCCCTCCAACGGCTGAAGCGTTGCTCTACGGCATTCTTCTTTTGCAGAAGAAAATCCGCCGTACTGGCACGATCGAACGGTAAGGGCAGGGCAAAATCATGAGTGCTGATCTTACGGAACTATCTGATTACATTACCAAAAAGCTGGGCGCTTCGGTGTCTGGTGCGACGCTCGCATTTGGCGAATTGACTTTGTTGACAACTGTCAACTCGATTGTCGATGTGCTGACGTTCCTGCGCGAAGATGCAAAATGCGCGTTCATCTCGTTCATTGATATTGCGGGTGCGGACTATCCGGCGCGCGCCAATCGTTTTGATGTCGTCTATCATTTGATGTCACCAACGCAGAACACGCGTATCCGTGTGAAGTTGGAAACCGACGAAGATTCGACCGTCCCATCTGTAACGGGCGTATTTGCCGGTGCTGATTGGTTTGAGCGTGAAGCCTACGATATGTACGGCATCCTGTTTACCGGCCATCCGGATTTGCGCCGCTTGCTGACTGACTACGGTTTCGAAGGCCATCCGCTTCGTAAGGATTTCCCGACCACTGGCTTTGTTGAAGTGCGCTATGATGATGAAGTGAAACGTGTGGTTTACGAGCCTGTGTCACTTCGTCAAGAATTCCGCCAGTTTGATTTCCTAAGCCCGTGGGAAGGCACAGACTATGTGTTGCCCGGCGATGAAAAGGCGAAGCAATAATGGCTGAGACTTCAGTTCGCAATTTTAACATCAATTTCGGCCCGCAGCATCCGGCTGCCCACGGCGTTTTGCGCCTCGTGCTTGAGCTGGACGGCGAAGTGGTGGACCGTGTTGATCCGCATATCGGTCTGCTGCATCGCGGCACTGAAAAGCTGATTGAAACCAAGACCTATCTGCAAGCTCTACCTTATTTCGATCGCCTCGACTATGTCGCGCCGATGAACCAAGAGCATGCGTTTGCGCTTGCCGTTGAAAAGCTGATGAGCATTACGGTTCCAAAGCGCGGCCAGCTTATCCGCGTTCTGTTCTCCGAAATTGGCCGTATTCTCTCGCATTTGTTGAACGTTACAACACAAGCCATGGACGTTGGTGCTTTGACACCACCGCTGTGGGGCTTTGAAGAGCGCGAAAAGCTGATGGTGTTTTATGAGCGTGCCTGTGGCGCGCGCATGCATGCTGCCTATTTCCGCCCCGGTGGCGTCCATCAGGATCTGCCAGAGCAACTCATAGAAGACATCGGCAAGTGGGTGGACCAGTTCCACATCACGGTTGATAATCTCGATAGCCTTTTGACCGGCAACCGCATTTTCAAGCAGCGTAACGTTGATATCGGTGTGGTCGATATCAAAGACGCATGGGCATGGGGCTTCTCGGGCGTGATGGTCCGTGGTTCCGGCGCAGCGTGGGATTTGCGCAAGAGCCAGCCTTATGAATGCTATTCCGAAATGGAATTTGACATTCCTATCGGCAAGAATGGCGATTGCTATGATCGTTATTTGATCCGCATGGAAGAAATGCGCCAGTCCGCCAGCATCATGCGCCAGTGCGTCAACGCGCTTCTCGGCAAGGAAAAGACCGGTCCGGTTTCGTCACTGGATGGCAAGATCGTGCCACCATCGCGCGGCGAGATGAAGCGTTCAATGGAAGCGCTCATCCACCACTTCAAACTTTATACTGAAGGCTACAAAGTGCCTGCAGGTGAGGTTTACGCTGCCGTAGAGGCCCCCAAGGGCGAGTTCGGCGTGTATTTGGTCTCGGATGGCTCCAACAAGCCATACCGCTGCAAACTGCGCGCTCCAGGCTTTGCCCACCTTCAAGCGATGGATTTCCTCTGTCGTGGCCACATGCTGGCAGACGTTTCCGCCATACTGGGTTCGCTCGACATCGTGTTCGGTGAGGTGGATCGCTAAATGACACTGACCTACGACATCAAAACTGAAATGCTCAACGCGACGCGCAAATATGTGCCCGCGTTGCTTGGCATGTCAGTTTTGCTGGGTCTGTTTAGTGGTGCGCATTCGTCTCTGTCTGAAATTATCGCGCATGTTGTGCCTAGCCTATTGATCGGCGTCACCATGTGCGCCTTTGGTTTATTCGCATTTTTCATCGGTCTTTGGACCTCAAATCAAACGCAGAACCAGATGTATGGGTGGCTGTCAGGCTTGGCTTTCGGGCTTGCTGGCATCGCATTCATGTTTTGGTTTTACGCCAATCCAACAAACTGAAGCGGGAAACCATGTCAGTCCGTCGCCTTGCAGAAGATAAAGTCCAGCCAGCGAGCTTTGCGTTTAACCGCGCACTCGGCGCTCAAGCTAAGGTTTGGATTAAGAAATACCCAAAGGGTCGCGAGCAATCAGCGGTTATCCCGTTGCTTATGCTCGTGCAGGAGCAAGAGGGTTGGGTTACCAAGCCGTCGATTGAGCATATCGGCCAGATGCTGGATATGCCCTATATCCGCGTTCTGGAAGTGGCAACATTTTATACCCAGTTCCAGCTTGGCCCCGTCGGCACGCGTGCCCACGTGCAAGTTTGTGGCACGACGCCCTGCATGTTGCGCGGCTCGGAAGCTTTGATGGATGTTTGCAAGTCCAAAATTCACCACGACCAGTTCCATTTGAACGATACCGGCACGCTGTCGTGGGAAGAAGTCGAATGCCTCGGCGTTTGCGTTAACGCGCCGATGGTTATGGTTTTC
>JAYTVD010000183.1:0-12849 GCA_043744175.1 Phyllobacteriaceae bacterium | reverse complement strand
ATTGCAGAACGCTCCGGCCTGATTGAGGCTTTGGGACTTCAGGTATTGAAGAAATCACTGATCGCCGCAAAGAAATGGCCGGGCCTGAAGATTTCAGTCAATGTCTCGCCAGCACAATTTCGTAGTCCACAATTTCCGGACCATGTGCGCAAGATTATTGACGAGGCCGAATTTGATGCCAAATTGCTCACTTTGGAAATTACGGAAGGCTTCTTTGTGCGCCAGCCGGAACGGGCGCGGCGTGTGGTATCAGCGCTGAAGGAAATGGGCATTAGCATCTCGCTCGATGACTTTGGCTCCGGCTATTCGAGCATTGGTTATTTGCGCCAATTCCAGTTTGACCGGTTAAAGATCGACCGCTCGCTTGTCACGGCGCTGGACCATGAAGCCAACGCACCCGGTGTTATTTTGGCGACTGTAGCGCTGGCCAATGCGTTCAATATTCCGGTCACTGCCGAGGGCATCGAGCGTGAAGAACAGGCCTCTATCTTGCGGCTGTCCGGATGTGACGAGTTCCAAGGCTATTTGTTCGGCAAGCCAATGGCAGCCAGCGAAATCGGGCGTCACTTTGATGAAGAGCAAGATGCGACTGCGGCGCAACGAGTTGCATAAGTGACGTTTTAAGGTGCCTCAGTCGGCTTCCAATCTTTGGCGGCTTTTTGGAATGGCTCTGGCCATTTGTCTACATCATCCGGCCAATATTGGTTTTCGGTCTCGTTAAGCTGTTTGGCTGCGTAGATGGTGTGATTCACAACATCCACGGCAAAAAATGAATCCGCGCCACCACAATTATGGGCCTGGCAGCCTGATGTGATGATGGATTTACCCTCGACGATCTCCGGATCGCCTGAGACATCCAAACCGATAATGACGTCGTCGAACCGGTCGCCCAACACCTCTTTCGCCCCCTTATAGACGTCGGCATTGTCAAACAAAGTGTAGGGATGGTCGATGGTTTTTAGGTCAAGCGTCGCCCAGCTCGTATTGGGAGTTGGCAAGAATGTCATCGCACCGGATTGCGTGAGACCCTTGTCCGGCGTCCAATTTTGGACGATTGCTGTCTGACCGGGTCGCAGATAGGGCACAAACTGTATTTCGTGAGCCGCAACCGCCGCATCCGGCGCGCCTGTGCACCCATCGCCGACTTTTTCAACTTTCGGCTCCGCCTTATCATCGGGGCGTGTGACAATCAGCGTCGTCAGGCCGCAGGCATTGCCGCCATCGCCGCCAGACAATAGCGCTACATCTGTGTCATCAATTTTGACGACCCGATCAAAGGTCACGTAATAATTATGGTAGATTTCTTTGCCGTCAAAAGTGACGGAGATCTCATCATCGGCATTACGCGTGAACTTAAACTCACCGCCACGGAATGTTACCGGCGCAAGTCCTTCTTCCTGCGCAAACGCAGTTGATGCGAAAAGCAGTGAAAGCAGAATGGCGGATGTGCGCAGCATGGTGGCCTCGTATCAATGTTTATACGAGCCTAACCGTGGTTTTAACTGACTGCCAGTAAATTTTATGCAGGCTTAACAATATGGCGCAGCAGGCGGCGTACCAGTGGCGCGACGAACAAAACTGTCGGGAAGGCAAACATCCATGACGTCAGCCATGACTTCATCCAGATGAACATGAATCCGGTTGTCGTCACGCCAACGCCCATGGCGTTAGCGATGAAAGAGACAAAAAATGACATCAAAGCTGACAACAAAAAGCCAAAAGCAATGGCTTCAAAACGTTTTGGGATGAATGGCGACATGGCTCACGCCCAAGGGCGATTAACCGCAGCACGTTTTTCGTAGGCGTCAATCATCGGCGCACGTTCCATTGTGAGGCCAATGTCATCAAGGCCGTTGAGCAGGCAATGACGCTTGAATTCATCGAGCTCGAACTTGATAACACCGCCATCCGGACCGCGGATTTCCAATGTTTCCAGATCAACAGACAAAGTAGCGTTTGAGCCGCGCGAGGCATCGTCCATCAGCTTGTCGAGATCTTCTTGGCTAACAGTGATTGGCAAAATGCCATTCTTGAAGCTGTTGTTGTAGAAAATATCGGCAAATGAAGTGGAGATGATGCAGCGGATACCGAAATCGAGCAGCGCCCATGGCGCGTGTTCGCGTGACGAGCCGCAGCCGAAATTGTCACCGGCCACCAGAATTTCTGCCTTACGGTAGGCTGCCTTGTTGAGCACGAAATTTGGATTTTCAGTGCCATCTTCATTGTAGCGCATTTCCGCAAACAGACCGACACCCAGACCGGTGCGCTTAATCGTCTTCAAATAATCCTTCGGGATGATCATATCCGTATCGATATTGACGATTGGCAAGGGCGCAGCAACGCCGGTGAGCTTGGTGAACTTTTGCATTTGTCTATCTCTGGTCTGGTTAGCACAATGATGGCGAGGCTTTACTAGACTTTTGTCCGTTACGCAAAGGTCTTGTGGCCATTTGAAAATTGACCAGTTCCCCAACCGTTAAATTTTTAATGGTTAATACGAACGGCCATTAACACCACTCTGATATGACCTCCCTGAGAGGGCGTCATGGAGTCAAAACAGCTTGAATATAATGTCTTTGTGCGTCGCAATTGGCTGCGAAGCATTCAGATATGTATTGCCTCCGTTATCACCGCTGTAGTCGCAACCTATCTGCAAACCCGCAGCTGGCCTTCCTATTATTACATCGAATCTATGAAGAGCGCCGTGGCGATTCCATTGTTGATCGCGCCCATCGCCTCCTATTATGTCCAGTGGTTGATGCAGCGAAACTATCGGCTGCTTATGGAGGTTGATCGTCATGCAAACTATGACGACCTTACGGGTTTGCTCAACCGTCGCGCGTTCCTGCGGGAATCAAATCAGCAGCTCTTGGTGACCACAAAACCAGCAGTTTTGCTGGGCGATATTGATTGGTTCAAGCGTATAAATGACACTTTGGGGCACGCCGCAGGCGATGCTGTCCTTATCCACGTCGCGCATATCTTGATGAAAACCGCCTCAGATAATTGTCTTGTGGGAAGGCTGGGCGGCGAAGAGTTTGGTGTGTTCTTTCAATGGGAAACCTTGAAAGATGCGCAGAGGAAAGCTGAAGAGTTTCGCCAAGCTATCGAAAGTGCGCCCTGCTTGTTTGAGGGCAATTCCATTTTAATTACAATTAGTTTTGGTCTGGCCATCGCGCAGGAAAATAACACCATTGAAGGGCTACTGCGCCGCGCTGATACCGCCCTCTACCGCGCTAAGGATAGCGGACGAAACCAAACGCTTTTGGCGGCCTAGTCTCACGAATATTTATATCCGGATAATATTGACATTATTATTATCCGGATATAAATATTCAATCAGTTGTAAAATTTCTGATTGGATACTCACATGACCGCACTTTATTCTGCATTTCAAAATGGACGTATTTTACGGACCGGCAGCATCACTGAGGTTGCCTTGGCTATCAAGGCTAGTATGGCTGTCGATGATATTGCCGAAATTCTCACTTTCGACAATGCATCGGGGGGCGTTTTGGACCTAAATCTGCAAGGAACCGACGCCGATATTGCCGCCCGCTACGGCGAACAAGATGTTAGCGAACCGCGCGGGCGTGGACGGCCGAAACTCGGCGTCGTGCCGCGAGAGGTAACACTGCTGCCGCGCCATTGGGAATGGTTAGCGGCGCAACGAGGCGGTGCGTCAGTGGCGCTGCGGCGGCTGGTGGACGAAGCGCGCAAGCTTGAGGGCGATACGCGCAGCACGAAGGAGCGACAAGAGGCCGCCTACCGGTTTATGATGGCGATGGCGGGCAATTTGCCGAAACTTGAAGAGGCGTTGCGCGCGCTGTTTGCCAATGACAAGCCGAGGTTTGAAACACTGATAGCTGGATGGCCAGAAGATATTCGCGGGTTTGCATTGAGGCTGGCGTTTGGGGATTAGATTACATTCAACTCCACAAACGGCTTTCCAGCCGCAATGCGGTCAAAACTAAAAGGCGTGCAGTCGATGCTGGTGTAGCGGCCGTGCATCATCAATTCGGCAAGCGCACGCCCCGCAGTCGGGGCCTGCTGCACGCCGTGGCCTGAAAAGCCGGTGATGAAAAACAGATTATCGATGCTTGGATGACCGCCAATCACGGCGTTCTGGTCAAATGTGTTGTAGTCATAATGTCCGACCCAGGCGCCGTCCTGTTTGATCGCCTCAAAGGCAGGAATGCGGGCAGCGAGTGTCGGCCAGACATGGTCTTCAAACATGCCCCAGTCCGGCTCCCAATCATCGTCGGCCGCGCGGCGGTCATCATGCTCCGGCGGGTCGAAGCTGGTGATATAGCGGTCGCCCTCAGGGCGCACCCACACGCCATTGGGGTCCACCGTCAGCGGCATATCGTGGAACTGCTGCTCACATTTGAAAATAAATACCGTGCGCTTGCGCGGCTCAACGGGAAGCTCAACATCCGCCATCTTGGCGACTTCGCCAGATTGTGCGCCGCTAGCAATGACGATCTTACCCGCACTCATTTTTATGCCGTCGCTTAAGGTCACGCCGCTCACATGATCGCCTTGGCGCTCAATGTCAGTGACTGACTGATTGATGAAAGTCACACCTTGGGCGCGGGCGTCAGTGCGCATGAAGGTCGCGAGCCCTTGGGCATCAAACCAACCTTCGTTTGCCGTGCCAAATACGCCAGCAACTGCGCCTTCAGTATCAATCCACGGGAAGCGCGTCTTAATCTGTTCGGGCGTTTCTAAAACGAGGCTTGAGCCTTCGCCCTTTTGTATAGCGAAGTTAGATGTGAGCGTGGCAAGGCCAGTTTCCGACGCCAGCATTAGATAACCGTTTTCTCTGAAATGGATGTCGGCGCGTTTGTCAGCATTCAATTTACGGATGAGCGCCAGCGTCGCCATGCTAAGGCGGATATTTGCTGCTTGGCTAAATTGCTGGCGAATGCCCGCTGCGGAGAGCGACGTTGCCGCGCGGGTATAATTCTTGTCGCGCTCGATAATGGCGATGGAGCCTTGATAGCCCATCTCCTTCAAATGCCAAGCCGCAGCGCTGCCGGAAATAGCACCACCAATAATGATTATGTCAAAATGCTGCATACGAAAATCCGCTCTTTATGCGCTTTGTGTCACAAGTTTAGGAAATGCACTTGTGATTATTTATCATGATATTCATTCTTAAATGACGACATTATCCAGCAAGCGGCAGCGTCAACAAAAATTTTGCACCACTCTCAACGGGGACATATGAAATTGTGCCGCCATGGGCCTCCAACATAGCTTTGACAATGCCGAGCCCCATGCCAGTGCCGCCGGCATCACGCCGCGTGGTGAAAAACGGGTCGAAGATTTTTGGTGCATTGCCATGAGATATGCCCAACCCGTTGTCCACTACAGATATGTGCACATCAGTCGCAATGCGCTTAACCTCAATCGTGACACGACTGGCGCTGTGGTTAGCGGCATTCTCCAAAAGGTTAGTAAGGACCGCGCCGAGATTTTGCGCTGATATTGCCAATGGCAGGTCATCCACACCTAACGTGGTAACCTCCAGTCCACGATGGTCGCCAATATCGGCGAGGGTTTGAGCGAGCGTTGTCGTGCCCGCTTGCGTTTTGATACTAGACGCCCGCGCCAAATCCAGTAGCCGTCTAACAAGTAGATTAAGGCGGCTGGTATCGCCGATAATATTGTTCAAAAACTTCGTGCGCTGTGCCTCGCTCATCTCCGAATCGCGTAGCAGCTCTGCTGCGCCTTGAATGGCGGTCAGCGGTGATTTTAATTCATGCGATACGTGGGTGGCGAAGGTCGAAACTTCGTCTGAGCGGTCGCGCAGATTTTGCGCCATCGTCAGAAAGCCTTGGCTAAGCTCGGCCATCTCGCGCGAGCCGTGATGGTTAAGCGGATGGAGCGCCTCGCGGTCTCCGGCGATGATACGGCGTGTGCGGTCCGTGAGCTCGCGTATCGGACCGGTTAATGTGCGCGAAACAAGGAAGCCAAGCAGCAGCGTTCCGGCGAGAATTGACAGCGCAGCCAGCGCGAGCTTCTTCCGTTCGGCATAAAGCTGTTTGACGATATTTGATGGCGTGCGTGACGCATAGACCACACCAGCGACATGACCATCGACCAACACAGGCAAAGCGGTGAACACCCGCACTTTTGTGCCACGGCTAACCGAATAGATCGGTGGCGGCGCCTCGTCAGAAACGCGCTGACGCAAGGTACTTGTGAAGCTGCCCTTTAGGGCCGTCGCCACCTCATCGACATGGGCAAGAGATAGTCCAACCTCATCGCCGCCAGCGATAACCACGCCGTGCGGATCAAGCAGGCGAAAGCCTGCCAGTGTCACATCCTGCGTCTGGGTTAGTAATCCGACGAGCGATTGCCCGATTGCCAGCAATTGCGGATCAACCTGCCGCACAGGTTTGACGCCGTCCGGTCGCCGAGGCCCAATGGCGCTACCGGTCAAATCCAACGTCGCTTCTATCGGGTGGTAACGCTCATTGTTTGTTGGTAAGACCGGTGCAACCGGACCTAATGCTTCCGTGATAATAGCCGCTTTGCGCACTTCACCAGCATAGACGGAGCCAATCACTGCCGACTGCACAATCAGCTCGCTTTCTGTCTGGCGCACCAGTTGATTTTCATAAATGCGGAAGAAAAATAATCCGGCCAGCGGCAGCAGCAGCACAATCAAAAGCATCACAAAAATAATGCTGCGAAGCGAGGGCCGCCATTTGCTCATGCGTTTGTCTCGCAAGTGCCGAGCCTGAAACCAATGCCATGAACCGTATCAATAACACTCGCACAGCCACGCGATGCGAGCTTGGCGCGGATATTACGAATGTGGCTGTCAATGGTGCGGTCCGACACATGAATATTGCTGGCATAGGCCGCATTCATAATTTGATCGCGCGTAAAGGCGCGGTTCTTTTGGGTCAGGAATGTTTTGAGAATAGCAAATTCCAGCGCAGTTACATCCAAACCCTCACTGGCAAATGTCGCCCTGTGAGCAGCGCCATCGAGGCTAAGCTTGCCGTGGCTCATGTTCTCGCTTGAGACCACCGCAGGCGCTTTGGCCGCGCTGCGCTTCAAGATCACTTTCACCCGCGCAATCAATTCGCGCGGGCTGAACGGCTTGGTAACATAATCATCGCCGCCGATTTCAAGACCCAGAACGCGATCAATTTCATCTTCGCGGGCAGAAAGAAACAGGATGGGTACATCCGATGTCTTGCGAAGTTCGCGGCAGACATCCAACCCGTCCATCTCCGGCATACCAATATCGAGAATAATGAGATCCGGCTTAGCGCTGGCAAATTGCGCCAGCGCCTGCTTGCCATCGCAGGCGATACTGACATCAAACCCAGCCCTTTCCAGCGCAAACGAAATGACCTCTCGAATGTGGCTATCATCATCGCAGATCAGCACTTGTGGTTTCATAATTCCGCTCATCGTCTATCTGTCCCGCCTGTTAGTGGCGAATCAATGAAGGCCGGGTTAGCTTCGAGATAAGATTGCAAGCGAAGGCCGCGCAATGTCCATGCCCGCCAGTCTTGCATTGAGTTTTTATGGTTGCGCGCAGCAACGGTGCGCCATTGCGTGATTGGTCCTTGGAAGAACTCGCCAATTTCAGAGTCGTACAGCTGAACTGATGGTACGTATTGGAGCCGTGCTAACTTGGTATCAACGGTGGGCAATGCCTCCACACCCAATGACAAAACATATCTATAATCCGGCTCGGCGCGCTCCAAGTTATTGCGGGCAATGATATCAGCAAAATTGACGAAGCAGCAGGCGTAGAGCACGAGACCGGCAATCGCCATGTTTGTGCCGATCAGCCATTCGCTGGTTTTGCCAAACAGCAGCCTTGCAACAATAAGCATCAGACCCATCGCCACCAAGCCCATCCAGATAAGGGCCGCAGTGCGCAAGTAGGTCAACGCGTAGGACTGGACATAGAGGTCGAGCCGGTAAACGGATGACAGAACCAAGAGCACATTTTGGAAAATCCAGAAATAGACCAGACCCCGGATAAGCCGGCTGTCCTTCGCCTCACTACCCTCACGCAAAGCGACGATGACAAATAATGCCGCCATCAGCGCGGTCACCACCAGCGGGTATGCGCCGCGATGGGCGTATTGCGCCAGCGTCATATTATCTGGCAGCGCCGCACTGCCAATGAGGTAGGTCGCATCGAGCAGAGATTGCACCGCAAACAATGCGTTAAACACCAGCAAGGAGCGCAAGATTGCGCCTTGGCCAAACATGATGTCCTCAAAGGTCTTGGGGCGGCGTGGATAATCTTGGCGTTGCGCTTTGGGGGCTTTCGCCTTGAAAATCATCGGGCTTAAGAAGGGCCATGAGGCTGCCAGCATAAACAACCAGAACAGAAAGCGGGCCGGATCAAACAGGCGCAGGAACGCCCATAAATCAATGCGAACAATCCATTTGGCAATCAGTGGGTTTGCTTCTTCAAACAGACCTAAAAACACCAAACCAATCGCAAGCGGCATGATCCACATGCCAAATGCCGCAAAGCGTAGCATCGGTCGTCCGAGTGCCTGCGCGGCTTTGCGCCAGCGAATAAATCCGACAGGGGCTGTAATGGGCACGGAGACAAAGAACCCGAGTAGCCGCCGAAGATTTGCAAATAAGTTGCCACGCAATTCGTCAGCTAGCCATAAGGATGTGATTGAGAACAGGCAGATGCTGACGGTAACCGACAGTTCAGAAATGTTTTCGAGGATGGGAAGCAGCGCCGCAACATATCCCAACGCGCCAAACGTCAGCTTGGGATGATCTACAGTGAAACGATGCAGCCACAGCGCCGCGCCACCGAGCGCAAATGCAAACACTACTAGCGACAGACCAATAGGTGCACCAAACAGCAGCCAATCAGAAAGTGCTGTGAGGCCGATAGCGGCCAGCGCCGTTTCATGAAACTTCAGATTTTGCGTGTCGGGCGGACTGATGGTTTCGGCAAGGGTCATGGGCTTTGCTTTCATTTTGCAGGGGAATTTTGCATGAGACATCGCCGGTTCCACTGCCGAACTGGAGTACGGC
Organism: Phyllobacteriaceae bacterium; assembly: GCA_043744175.1. Taxonomy (GTDB): domain Bacteria; phylum Pseudomonadota; class Alphaproteobacteria; order Rhizobiales; family Rhizobiaceae; genus JANMEX01. The sequence goes on along the minus strand of JAYTVD010000183.1, from coordinate 3,801 downwards.
TGCGGAACCGGCGGTAAGCCACCAGCCTTCTGTGACAAGGCGTGTTGGAAGGCCGTGATGTTTGGTTTGGGCTATGTGTCTCATGCCGCCAGCAGTAACAGCGGCACTTGCAATTTATGGGGCGGGTTTGGTGACTTCGCCCGCAGCTTTCGTGCAAAAATTGTGCAGTTGCCAGAGTGACGCTTGGACGGTTAGATGCAGCCATGCAAAACCGACCGCTCCGCTCCGTCCTTTATGTTCCTGCCTCAAATGCCAAAGCGCTGGCAAAACTGCCCTCGCTTTTGATGGATGCGGTGATTGTGGATTTGGAGGATGCAGTGCATCCGGACGCCAAGGCGGATGCCCGGGCGACCATGATTGCCGGACTGCAGGTCTGGACGCAGCGAAAGCCTTTGCTGGCAGTGCGGATAAACAATCTGGACGGGCCGTTTGGCGCAGATGATCTCAGCGCAGCCTGCAAAATCAACCCCGACACCATCGTGCTGCCGAAATGCGAAACACCGCAGCAGATTATTGCGTTGGCGGATGCGATGCGGGACTTGGAAATGGATGAGCGCGTTGCGATTTGGGCGATGATCGAAACACCGCGTGCGCTGTTTAACATCGGGGCAATTGCGGAACTTGGTCATCATCATTCCAACCGGCTTAATTGTTTCGTTGCCGGAACGAATGATTTGATGAAGGAAACAGGCGTTCGCGATTTGGCGCAAATGCAGCCATGGCTGATGCAAATTGTGCTGGCGGCGCGGGCGGGCGGGCTATCGGTTCTTGATGGCGTTCACAATGATATTTCAGACAGTGAAGGCTTCGAGGGTGCCTGCCTTCTTGCCCGCAATCGCGGCTTTGATGGCAAGACACTCATTCACCCGAGCCAAATTGAACCAGCCAACCGGATACTCAGGCCGGACGAAAGCGAAGTAAAAGACGCGCATGCGATAGTTGATGCATATGCGCTGCCGGAAAATGCCACAAAGAGCGTCATTCTAATTGATGGCAAAATGGTCGAGCGGCTGCATTTGGTACAGGCACAAACTCTGCTATTGAAGTTTCAACAGACTCAATAATTTGGAACCACGACATGTTTGTTTATCGTTTTATCACCGGCCCCGATGACAGTGCGTTCTGCCACCGCGTGACTGCGGCACTGAACAAAGGCTGGTCACTACATGGCGCACCGGCGCTCACTTTTGATCCATTACAGGGCCGCACAATCTGCGGTCAGGCGGTTTACAAGGACGTTCCCGGCAAAGAATATGATCCAGAAATGAAGCTCGGCGAACAGTAAGCGCGTGCGCAACTATTCGGCGCTGGCTTCCAGCGCTTCTATGCCCTCTTCCTCAAGGCCAAAATGGTGGCCAATCTCGTGAATGAGCACATGGGCAATGATGGTGCCCAGGGCCTCTTCATTTTCGCACCAATAATCTAATATAGCGCGGCGATAGAGCGTGATTTTGTTGGGGCCTTCGTTGGCTTGCGGCGTCCAGAGTTCAGCCGTCCCCTTGCCTTCGAACAGGCCGAGAATATCAAAAGGGGTTTCCAAACCTAAATCGTCGGCGATTGCCTCTTCGGGGAAATCTGTAATTTCAATGATGATGTCGCCAACCAGCTCGCGGAATTCTTCCGGCAAATGCGCATAGGCCTCCAGCGCCATCGACTCAAATTCCGTGAGTGATGGTGAAAGCCGTTCCGCCCAATCTCCAGTCTGGTCAACCCGCGCCATAGTGTCTCCATAATAATACACTTGAGCGTATAGCGCATTTTTTTATAAGTAGGGAACACGAACCTTCATAGTATGTTAAATCTCTACAGAACGCGCCTCTGAAGGCAACAATATCGGAATCCCCTCGCGCACTGGATAGGCAAGGCGGGCAAGGCGCGAGATCAGTTCGTGGTGCTCGCGGTCATAAGTCAAATTGCCCTTGGTGAGCGGACACACCAAAAGTTCGAGCATTTTCGGATCTATTTCTGTTGGTTCATGGTCAATCATTTGAACCCTCCGGCTATTGCAGAGTTGACCCCATATCGCCGTTACGGGCAAGCATGATTTCTGTGATGGCAACCAGCGTTTCGGCACGGGTTTTCAAATCAACCGCTTCCAAAAGTGCCTGCTTCTCTGCCGGACCATAAGGGGACATCATGGAAAGTGCATTGACCAGCATGGCATTGTCGGCGCGGTTGACGCTTTCCCAATCAGCTTCCAATTCATTAGACTGCAGATAGGCGCGGAACGCCTTGATGAGACTGTCACGGTCAATATTCTTGCCGTCTTCTGTTTTGAGATCGGCAAGCATTGGCGTAAGGCGCACCTGCCGCCACGGCGTCTTCACGGAAAGCTCTTCCACCACACGGTAACGGCAAACGCCTGCCAACGTAATGTGATAGCGACCATCACCACTTTCACCGTAAGCAGCAATGCGGCCAAGACAGCCGACATTGCACAGGCCATTTTCCTTGCCATCCAACGAGGGCTGCACCATGCCAATTAGCCGGTTTGTGGCCAGTGCATTGTCCACCATTTCCAGATAGCGTGGCTCAAAAATATTCAGCGGCATTTGTCCGCCCGGCAATAAAAGTGCGCCGGACAGCGGAAACACAGCGACCGTTTCCGGAATATCCGCAGCGTTGACGTAACTCATATTACCGGCGCGCATGGGCACTGCTCCTAATCGGCGTTGTTAGTGAGAGATGGTGCGCCGTGATTATTTCTCAAGATACATCTCGTTTAACGAAACAACAGCCCGGAAAGTTTCCGCCTTGCGCCAAGCGTTGCCGCGTCCATCGGTCCCCACGCCTCAAATAGCTGCACCAATTGTTTGCGCGCGCCATCGTCCTCCCACGTACGGTCCGCCTTGATGATATAAAGCAGCAAATCGGCGGCAGCATCTTTATCGCCATGAACGTTCAAAATAGCGGAAAGGTCAAAGCGGGCCTGATAGTCCTTCGGGTCGGCATCAATGCGGGCTTGCAGCACCTTTGGATCGCCCATTGTGGCGGCTTGCTCGTGCAAAGCAATTTTAGTCTGAGCTGATACAACTTCCGGCGCGGTTCGCTTGGCCTCCGGCACTTGCGCAAGCACCTCCTTGGCTTGGTCCAGTTGGCCGCCGGCAATGAGGCATTCGGCAAGGCCGGCAAGCGCCTTTTCATTTTCCGGCTGGACTTGGATCACAGCATCAAAGATCGGGAATGCGGTTTCGTAATCGCTCTTAGCGAGCGCTTCGAGTGCCGTTTCCAGTGCGGCTGTCAATTCCAGTTCACTGGGGGCAGGACCAGCAACACGGGCGATAAACTCTCTTATTTTACCATCCGGCTGCACACCCATAAAGCCATCAACCGGCTTGCCATTTTTGAACGCTATTACAGCCGGAATGGACTGTATGCCAAGCTGACCGGCGATGGATGGGTGGTCATCAATGTTCATCTTAACCAGCTTCACGCGACCTTGCGCTTCGCTAACCACCCGCTCCAGCACAGGCGCAAGCTGCTTGCACGGCCCGCACCATGGCGCCCAAAAATCCACCAAAACGGGCTGATTACGGCTATCAGCGATGACCTCTTGCGGGAAGCTTTGCGTGGTAACATCGCGGATTTCGCCCGGCGTCACAATTTCAACAGGTGCAGGCACTTGTTCAAGAGGTGTAGGCACTTGGCTGGCAGTGTTGACGGTTACATTGCTTGAGCCGTAGCTCGCGCCGTAGGGATTGTCGGTGCTCATTGTTTTTCAACTCCATGGACAAAAATGCTGTCCGAAACATGTTATTGGACCATCAGATCGTAGTTATTGCGCCAATTTCAAGATCTGCG
>JAYTVD010000182.1:0-13010 GCA_043744175.1 Phyllobacteriaceae bacterium | reverse complement strand
TTTGAAAAGTCTGCGGCATGGCGTGTACTGGATTTTATCATCGGATTTGTGATGAGCGCGTTGGCGCTAAGTCTGGCTTTAAGCCTAGCCAGCTAATCAACATCACGATGTAAAGATGGTACGCCCTAGGGGAGTCGAACCCCTCTCTCCAGGATGAAAACCTGACGTCCTAACCGATAGACGAAGGGCGCGTTGCGGCCTCTATAGTCAGGAAAATCTAAAGCCGCAACCCCGTATCACAAGGTTTTTTCAGCTTTTTTCGAATTACTTTCGCCGCGAGCAGCGCCAGTTCCAATCGCGGTCCGGACCAACGTCAATATGTACAGATTCGGTGTTGCAATAGGTGCCTACACCGCCGCGATTTGGCATGGAGCGCAGATATTTTGCCAAGTCCCACTTGCTGACGCCCGGCACTTGGAAATCGGCAGCGGCGCAGAACATATGCAGAGAATTCTTTGCACCGCGAACTTGGCGATTGTGACCGGGGCTGCGATAGCCGGAGGTGATGACCAGCGACTGACCGTAATGGCCTTCGATAGACTTCAGCATCTTCACAAGCTGCGGCTTCAAGCAGGCGACATCAACCGACTCACGCTGAACCCGAAGGCCGTTGGGCGCTAGACGCGCCAAACCTGCGGCGGACGCCAATTGAATAGGGCCATTGTCAGTTTCGGTAATATCCACGTCGAGATCGTTACCGTTGGCATCACGGCGCTTAATTTCGAAAAGTGCACCCTTGCGCACACCAGGCAGATCGCCGTTTGCTGAAGCAGTGTCTGCGCCATCGTCGTTAGATGTGCCCAGTGGCTTATCAAGACTGGCTAACTCTATATTTTTTGATGTGCCGCCACCGGAAAGGGCGACAGGTTTGAATGCTTTTTTGCTGGTCGGCTCAGCCAAAGCCAATTGTGTATCAACGGCGGGAGCCGCAGGGCTTTCTTGAATCGTAGCCGCTTGTGCTGGCTTGGCGCTGCCAAACATTGATTCAAATAGCGTTTTCTTGCGCGGCTTTGGCGCGGCCTCGGCAAGCACCGGAGCTGCAGTTAGAATTTGCACACCCGGCTCAGCCGTAATTTCGGCGACTTTTGCGGCGCCATTCGCCGTTGTGGCCGGTACCTGTGGTGCGGCAAGCGTCATAACCTCTTTGCCGGCCGGTACAGCCACCGGTTCTGCATTCGCAACCGGCGTCGATATTATCACAGGCTCAATGGCGGCTAATTGCGCTTGTGCTATCGACTCTTTCTTGAGCGTGGGAACAGGAATTGAGGGACCAGACGTTGTTTCAATCAAGGCAGGCGCAGCTAAAGAAGCGGCTCCATTAAGCGGCTCTGCTGCGGGATTTTGTTGATCGGCAAATTGTTGGTTCAAGCCTTGTTGGCCTGCAATCTGTGGACCGGGCAATGGTGGCCCACCGACCACGATCTGCGAAGAGGGAGCTGAGGCTTGTGGCTGCATTCCTGCAGAAGGTGTTGCTGACATGGCGTTTGGCGCCTGAGCAAGCGCAGGGGACGGTTGCTGAAAAGATGGGCTGTTGTTCAATTGCGGCGAAGGCTGAGCTGCTTGCAGCGAGGCAGCGGCCATTTCGACGGTTCCGCCTGTGGACGTGCATGAAGACAGCATAAATGCCAACGCCAATGGCGAAGCGCACGCAATAAAACGTGAAAAACGCAGCGGTGTGGCTGGCTTTGGTCTCAAACGCGTGCCCGTTCCCTGTTTCAGCGCCTTGTAAAAATGGCGCTGTTCTAATGTTGGCCTCCGGGTGCGGAGACATTTCTGTAACGTCACTATGCGATTTGGACCGCCATCGCAATATACACACTGTTCAAAAGCGTTGACGCAATGACAGTGCGTTTTGCTAGAATATCACGAATTTCGTATGAAGCGATTGAGGCAAAAGCATGGTTTTTACTATCACACTTTAGGCTCTTATTTTTACATAGGTTCCCGGCGCGTCACAAATTGGCGTAAGTTTAGTGCCGCCCGGCTTGCGGGCAGCAACTTTGTCAGCGTTGAGCGCTGAAATCCACTCTTGCCAGTGCGGCCACCAAGAGCCCGGATGTTCTACTGCCGTTTTTTGCCAATCGGCTAAATCGCCGCGCACCGGACCGCCGGTCCAATATTGATATTTGTTTTTATCCGGCGGATTGACCACGCCGGCAATATGGCCCGAGCCTGCCAATACAAATTTCACCGCAGTGCCGAAACATTGGTTGCCAAAGAACACAGATTTTGCCGGGGCAATATGGTCGTCGCGGGTGGCAAGGCTGAATATTGGCACTTTGATGTCGGCCAGATGCACAGGTGCGCCGCCAAGAACCATTTGGTCCGACGTGAGAGCATTTTCCAAATAGCATTTACGTAAATAAAAGGCATGGTTGGCTGACGTCATGCGCGTGGCATCGGCATTCCAATAAAGCAGGTCAAAGGGTGCAGGCTGCTTGCCCTTCAAATAATTGTTGATGACATAGGGCCAGATCATATCATTGGCGCGAATCATATTGAAACCGTTGGACATTTTTGAACCGTCCAAGAAGCCCTTGCCATCCATGGCTTGCTCAAGAGCGGCGATTTGCACTTCGTCCACAAAGACGCGCAGATCGCCACCGAAGGTGAAATCTACCTGTGTAGTGAGCAGTGAGGCAGACGCAATGCGGGTTTCACCTTCACGAGCGAAAAGCGCCATTGCCGCTGCTAATAATGTGCCACCGACGCAGTAACCGAGCGCGTTGACTTCGCGCTCGCCAGTTGAGGATTCAATTGTATCCAGCGCAAACTGTAGGCCTTCGCGGATGTAATGTTCCCAGTTTTTCGCAGCATGGCGCTCGTCGGGGTTCACCCACGAGATGACGAAAACTGTATGGCCTTGCTCGACCGCCCACTTGATAAATGATTTTTCCGGATTGAGATCGAGCACATAGAACTTATTGATCCACGGCGGGCAAATCAGCAGCGGCCGTTTGAACACTTGGGGCGTTGCTGGCTCATACTGGATGATTTCAGCCACTTCGCTGCGGGCAATCACCTTGCCGGGCGTGATGGCGAGGTTTTCGCCGACGACAAACGGCGTGCCATCCACTTGGCGCAATTTCAAATCGCCATTGCCTGCGGCAATATCCTCAGCCAGCATTTTCATGCCCGACACGAGGTTTTGGCCGTTTGTGGCTACCGTTTCTTTGTAAAGCTCGGGATTTGTCAGCACAAAGTTAGACGGCGAAAAGGCATTAGTGGCGAGCTGCACATAAAATGCGGCCTTGTGGCGGGTATGGTCGTCCAATCCTTCGGTCTGCGTTACCAAGTCCGCCGCCCAGCGGGATGTGACGAGATAGGCTTGCTTCAAGAAGTCAAAGAAAGCGTTTTTGGTCCAGTCTTCATCGTTGAAACGCTTATCACCACGGTCAGGTTTAACAACATCCTCAACGTTATCGTCAGAGAGACGCTGGAGTGAATTGCTCCAAATCCCCATAAACTGTGAGAATAATTGAGCCTGTGCATCAATCGTTCGCTTTGGGTCCGACATCCAGTATTCAGTGACAGTTGACAGCGTTTTGGCAACATCCATCATTGGTTCAACTTGCATTTCAGGCAGTTGGCCGTTTTCGCGAGGCGCAATCCATGCTGACGCAGCTTGTCCGGCAGCCTCCACCATGCGGGCAAAATTCATCGCAAAACTATCCATGTCCTTAATGATATAAGGTTCCATCTGGCTAATGGGATCGTGCCCGGTTTTGCTGGTATCGTCTGCCACTATTCACTTTCCTCCCACATCAATTAATTGCACCAATATCCCAAATTGGTGTTATCCGCTTTATTGACATATTATTGCGACAATAAGATACGCACTGATAGTATTATTAGCCGATATGGTGCTATTTGCAGCATTAAAACAATGGTGGTTCGATTTCATGGCAAGACTGCGAATAATGTCACTGCTCGTCACGTTGCCTACGGTCGCCATGTTATCATCGTGCGCGACAGCAACGATTGATAACGCCGTGCCGCAAGCGGCGCTCGAATCGCCTGAACAAGCTCCAGTTCTTGCACCGGCTGTCGTTTCATCTGTACAGCCAGTTAACACAGGGCTGTATCCAAATATTAATGTCATGCCAGTGGGCGAAACTGCGCAGTTCACACCTTCAGATGAAGCGGCAACGCGGGCTCTTTTGAACAATGCCAAAGCGGGCCAGCAGGCGCAAGGTGAGAGCACCGCTGCCTATCAGGAACGGCTAAAGCGCTTGCGGTTGCTGGCAAAAAGCCATGCTAGTGACACGATTAAGCAAATCGAAGGCCAGTGATTTCTTAAACGCCTTGAAGCATAAATACGGCATATCCTATCGACGGTTCGACGCATTGTGTGTATAGCGCGGCCACCATATCAGCTTTAGCCTTTGGAGCCCAAGAAACAGCATGGAAGAATTTCACAAAGTTCGCCGTCTTCCACCTTATGTTTTTGAACAGGTTAACCGCCTGAAGGCCAGCGCGCGGGCCGGTGGTGCGGATATTATTGACCTTGGCATGGGCAATCCGGATTTGCCGACGCCGCAGAGCATCGTTGATAAGCTTTGTGAGGCGGTGCAAGACCCCCGCACGCATCGTTACTCGTCGTCTAAAGGCATTCCCGGTCTTCGCCGCGCGCAGGCTGGCTACTACGAGCGGCGTTTCGGCGTGAAGCTCAATCCCGATACGCAAGTGGTGGCGACGCTTGGCTCGAAAGAGGGCTTCGCCAATATGGCGCAGGCGATTACCGCGCCGGGCGATGTGGTTTTGTGCCCCAATCCGTCATATCCAATCCACGCGTTCGGTTTCATCATGGCGGGCGGTGTTATTCGCTCCATTCCTGTTGAGCCTGATGAGCATTTTGTGCCGGCGCTTGAGCGCGGGCTAAAGCATTCAATTCCAAAGCCAATTTGCCTGATTATTTCCTATCCATCCAACCCGACAGCAAAAGTCGCGACTTTGGATTTCTACAAGGATGTGATCGCTTTTGCCAAGAAGCACGACATCATAGTGCTGTCAGATTTGGCTTACTCGGAAATCTATTTCGACGGTGTGCCGCCGCCATCCATCCTTCAAGTGCCGGGCGCGATTGATGTGGCGGTAGAATTTACGTCGATGTCGAAAACATTCTCTATGCCAGGCTGGCGCATGGGCTTCGCGGTTGGCAATGAAAAGCTGATTGCGGCGCTGACGCGAGTGAAATCCTATCTCGATTATGGTGCCTTTACGCCTATCCAAGTCGCAGCGACTTCGGCGCTGAATGGTGATGGTTCGGATATTGCCGAAGTGCGCTCGATCTATAAGCGCCGCCGCGATGTGATGGTGGATACATTTGGCAAGGCTGGTTTCCATATTCCAGCGCCGGAAGCGACGATGTTTGCGTGGGCGCCGATTCCTGAAAAATTCAAACATTTGGGCTCGCTGGAATTCTCTAAGCTGCTCATCGAAAAGGCCGATGTTGCGGTCGCTCCTGGCATTGGCTTTGGCGAGCATGGCGATGATTATGTGCGGCTGGCTTTGGTAGAAAACGAGCACCGCATTCGGCAGGCTGCGCGTAGCATCAAGAAGTTTTTATCGAGCGCGGACACCACAATGCACAATGTGATTTCGCTTAACGCACGGCGCTAACCTTCTGAATTTACAATTTTATTAGACTGGACTAAATAATGACCGCACCTCTTAAAATCGGTATTGCTGGCCTTGGTACTGTTGGCCTTTCCGTGGTGCGGGTACTGCGCGATCAGGCCGCTGTGCTGGAGCGGCAGTGTGGCCGCAAGATCGAAGTTCGCGCTGTTTGTGCCCGCAATCGTATGCGCGATCGCGGCATGGATTTGTACGGAATCGACTGGTTTGATGATCCGATTGAGCTGGCAACGCGCTCGGATATTGATGTATTTGTCGAGCTGATTGGCGGCGGTGGTGGCAATTCTCCTGCCTATTCGGCGGTAAAAGCGGCGCTGAATGCGGGGCGTCATGTGGTGACGGCCAATAAGGCCTTGCTGGCCAATTACGGCGTGGAACTGGCGACATTGGCTGAAGAAAAGGGCTTGTTGCTCAATTTTGAAGCCGCAGTTGCTGGTGGAATTCCTGTTATTAAAGTGATGCGCGAGTCGCTGGCGGGCAATACCGTTTCGCGTGTATTTGGTATTTTGAACGGCACTTGCAACTATATCTTGACCCGGATGGAGCAGGAGGGGCTGTCGTTTGAGGACTGTTTGTCCGATGCGCAGCGGCTTGGCTATGCGGAAGCCGACCCGACTTTTGATATTGAAGGCAATGACACGGCGCACAAACTGTCGCTTTTGACGGCGCTGGCGTTCGGTACCAAGATCGCTTCGGATGAAATTTACCTCGAAGGTATTAGCAATATCACGCAAGCGGATATTAAGGCTGCCGCTGAATTAGGCTATCGAATCAAGCTGTTAGGCGTTGCCCAACGTACCGATAGCGGCATTGAGCAGCGCGTTCACCCGACCATGGTTCCGACGTCTTCCGTCATTGCGCAGGTGCATGGGGTGCTGAATGCGGTGTCGATTGAGACTGATATATTAGGCGAATTGCTTATGTCTGGTCCGGGTGCGGGAGGCAATGCGACAGCTTCTGCGGTGGTGGGAGACCTGGCCGATATCGCCAAAGCGCGGCCCGGGTTCCAGCATGGGCCGGTTTTTGGCCATCCAGCCAAGGAATTGAAGCCCTATGTGCAGGCACAAATGCGCTCTCATGCGGGCGGATATTTCATTCGTTTGACGGTTCAAGACAAGACCGGCGTGTTCGCAGCCATTGCTAAGCATATGGCAGATAATGATATTTCGCTGGAATCCATCGTGCAGCGCAATCCGGAAGGCGGGGCTGACAAGGCCAAGAACGTCATTCTCATTACGCATGAGACGACAGAATCCGCCGTGCGCAAGGCGCTGGAATCGATTGGCGCTGATGGTTATTTGGTGGACCGCGCACAGATGATCCGGATTGAGCGGGCGGGCTAAACACACGCTTTTTTGACGGTCGAGAAACGGTCGGCAAACGCACGCCAAACGCACGAAGATCGCCCGAAGAACGTTCGGAAACGATACGCCACACGCTCGCGGCTCCATTTAGGCCATGACAGTTTGTCTGCCCGTCGCCAATGGGTCCGAATTGAGTAGGCAGGTTGATATCTTGATACTTTCACCAATGTGAATTACATTGTCATTCACAAAGTGAGGTGAGTGACATGGGTGCAAATGCGATTGTTCAGGCGCGGGTTGACCAGCTTGTTAAAGATGAAGCCGCAGTTGTGCTTGCCACAATGGGGCTGACAATTTCGGACGCCATGCGGATGTTGCTTACGCGCGTTGCCAAGGAACAGGCTCTTCCATTTGAACCGCTCGTGCCCAATGCCACGACAATTGCTGCGATGAAGGAAGCGCGTGCGGGCAAGACTAAGGCCTACAATAGCGTGGACGCATTGATGGCTGACCTCAATGCGGACGATTGAGCAGACTGCGCAATTTAGAAAAGACTTTAAGCGCGAATCCAAAGGACAATATCGAAGCGTGCTTCAGCAGGATTTTGTTCAGGTAGTGACCATGCTCGCTAACGATGAGCTGCTGCCAGCTGCGCAGCGTGATCACGCACTTTCAGGCGAGTGGAAAGACTTTCGCGATTGCCATATAAAGCCTGATCTGGTTCTGATTTACGCAAAGCCTGCGCCGACAAACTTGCGGCTCGTACGGCTTGGCTCACACTCTGAATTGGGCTGGTAAACTCATGCTGCAACGCAAAACCTTCCTTGATATCAGCCAGTCTGTCACGCTGCACCGCTGGGTGGAGCGGCTCGATATGCGTAGCGCGAATGCGGCGCTGGCTATGAGCCAGAAATATAATATCCCGGATTTGGTGGCGCGGATTATGGCGGGGCGGGGTGTCACGGAAGATGCCGCGCTGGACTACTTGAACCCGACGATCAAAAACCTGATGCCGGACCCGCGCGGGATTACGGAGCTTTCAAGTGTTGCGGCCAGAATCGTTTTGGCGATTGAAAAGCGCCAGCCGGTGGCGATTTTTGGGGACTATGATGTGGATGGCGCTTGCTCTTCCGCGCTGGTTTCAAAGCTGCTCACGCACTTTGATGTGCCGCATGAGATTTATATTCCGGACCGGATTTTTGAGGGCTACGGCCCGAACCCGACCGCGATGGAAGAGCTGGCGGCGCGGGGCGCGAAGCTGATTATCACGGTGGATTGCGGCACGAACAGCGCGGTGGCGATTGCGGCGGGCAGGGCGGCGGGCGCGGAGGTTATCGTGATTGACCATCATCAAGTGGGCGGCGCGCTGCCGGATGGAACGCCGGTGGCCAACCCGAACCGCGAGGATGACTTGTCCGGCCTTGGCAATCTCTGCGCTGCGGGCGTGGTGTTTATGGTGCTGGTGGAAGTGACGCGGCTGCTGCGTGGCAACTCAGCAAAGCCGATGCCGGACTTGCTGAACTGGCTGGATTTGGTGGCGCTGGCGACGGTGTGCGATGTGGTGCCGCTGACGGGGCTGAACCGCGCCTTCGTGGTCAAAGGGCTTCAAGTGGCGCGCAAATTTGGCAATGCGGGCATCGCGGCGCTGGCCCGCGTTTCGCGCCTTGGTGAGCCGCTGAACATTTATCATTTTGGCTTTATGCTGGGGCCGCGCATCAATGCGGGCGGGCGGATTGGCGACGCGGCGCTGGGTGCAAAACTCTTAACTTTGACCGATGAGGGCGAGGCGCAAGTCATTGCCGAGAAGCTGGACATGCTCAACGGCGAGCGCCAAGCCATGGAGCAGGTGATGCTGGCCGAGGCCGAAACCGCGATGGGTTTTGATCTGGCGGGCGGCGGCGGGCCGCCTGTTATCGTGGCGGCAAATGAAAAATGGCACCCCGGCATTGTGGGGCTGATTGCGGCGCGGCTGAAGGAAAAAGCGCGCCGTCCGGCGTTTGCGATTGCGTTTAACCCGAATGGCGTTGGCACAGGCTCCGGCCGCTCGATACAGGGTGTGGATTTGGGACGGCTGGTGCGCGATGCGGTTGTCGCGGGCATCCTTGTGAAGGGCGGCGGCCACGCCATGGCCGCTGGCATCACGATTGAAAAAGCGCGAATGGGCGATTTCCGCGCCTTTCTGGAAAGCCAAACCAGCGCCACGGTGGAAGCGCTGCACGCAAATGCCGAGCTTGATATTGACGGCGCGCTATCCGCTGGCGCGGCTACGCTCAACCTCATTGAGCAGATGGAAAGCGCGGGTCCCTACGGCTCCGGCAACCCTGCACCGATGCTGGTGCTGCCCAGCCACCGCCTCGCGCACGCCCGCATTGTCGGCAAAGGCCACGTGTCCATGACGCTGACCGCGCTGGATAAATCCTCGATACAAGCCATCGCGTTTCGCGCAGAGGGCACACCGCTGGGCGACTTTTTGTACAGCCAAGTGGGCAATATTATCCATGTCGCAGGCACGCTTTCGGTGAACCATTTTAACGGGCGGCGAACGGTGCAGATGCGGGTGGTGGACGCGAGTTTGGTGAGCCTGTTTTAGGGGGGGCGATAGATGAAGTTTTCGGAAAACAGCGCTACTTACTCGTCTTGATATTCATATTGGTGTTGATATTCCCTAATAATTTCGTCTGTGTCGACGTAGTCCATTGGATCTATATTAAAGTGTTCCACAATATCCATTTCGTCCAATGATTGGAACTCGTGCCCCATTTCAGCAGCCATTAACTCATCAAGGCCCTTGATTTTTAGGTCACAACATTTGCATTCAAATACTTCCGGAACAATTCTGGTCTCTTGGTACAATCCTTTTTCCGTTAATATTGGAGCGCTTCGTCCAACTGGGCTGCCACCAAGATAACCGAGTTGTGCACAAGAGGGACATTTTGCCGCTTTTAATCGATGTCCACTAGTCATTATGGCAGTAGAAAATGTTGGGGTTGATATCTGACGTTTTGAATCCTGTTCGTCTTTAGACAATCCAAAAAAACGATCTTTTTGAATTTTTATCAAATCCACTACTCGCTTCTTTCTATCCTTTAACATGGCATTGGCAGTCTGGCGTGCTTGTTGTGCGTCATCCTTAGTCAACAATGCTGCAAGATCTTGTTGGGCAAAGTCTGCTACTTTCGTTAGATAGGAAAAAAAGGTCGGCACGAGTTGGGCTTGCGATGCACCGGATAGCGCGCTCTCATCGCTGTGAAGTTCGGAGTTTCTAATCGTAAATAGTGCACCGATGATGTTGATTTCTGCCGCAGTGATGTCTGGAATCAATCTTGCCAAACGTCCTAACACCGTGCTGATGTCCGCGGTTTTGGGCGGTTTATTCGGGCTAACGTTTGCCGAAAATAAGATACTGTCCTCATCATTCGCGGCATTCAGGGCTGGATTTACGAAGCAGATTGCTCCCCGTGTAACAAATTCACCAATAAAAGTTAAATAAAGAAGAAATTCAGGTGAATTTCGTTCTTTATTGGTGGCGTGGGCCCAATAGGAGTGAGCCTTAGTAAAGTATCGTTCAGCGGTCCAAGTCATTTGTCACCAAATTGTTAGGCGTTGTATTGATGAGTACCCTAATGTTGCTGGTGCAGTTCGCCCGTGAAGTATTTTGTAATTATCTATAATTAGCAACTTAGTGTTGAACCAATCAATAGATATGTAGTCGCTTCTAGCACTTTTGAGACTCGTTACAACGAATGACGCCTCGGCATTTGAAGGTATCATGACATCAGCGTTGAATCGAATCGAATACCCCGATTTATAATTTGTAAGAAAACGCATTAAATAAGTATTCTGTCGACTTTTAACTTCAAAGACTGCTCTTGACGCAACGGCATACCATTCTTTGCCCACCAATTTTTTTAGGATCAAAAATTAAAGTGTTTGCCTTTCTATTCTTCGAGGCGGCTAATAAGATATATCTTGGTGGCGTGGCATCAGTTGCACAGTCTGTGTGCAGAGGAAACTCGCCAACGCCATGATTGGATGACAATGTATTTCTTCTTGATTTTTCTGCTATTTGACTTCGGAGTTTTTGGCATTTAGTCCGTTTTGGTTCCAAGTAATTTACGATTTTGGCAATAGAACATAGCTGTTCTGAACGTTGTACAGCACACCATCCGTAATCTATCAGCGTTTCTTTCCAATGTTCCAAAAATGCACTCCAAGCTCAATTCTGCAATGTCATTCCCATGCACGCTAAATTGGTAATTGTTCTATTCGTATTTATCAACTTGGATTGAAATTTGAGAACCCTAGTTAAGGCTGCACCCGTAGTCGCAGCTAAGCAATAGACTCTTCCTACGGTACTTCGCCCCCATGTGTCGCCCGCTCCTACGCATCAAGTGACTGCTCAATCACCTCCAACAAAATCTGTGCGGAGATGTCCAGTTTGCGACCCTGCTCCCAGCCGTCCAAAGTGCGGGCAGGTATGCCGAACCGCTTTGAGAACTCGCGCGAGCTTTTGGCTATTGATTTGAGAATCGCCGTGATGCGAGAGGCTGGCATGGCTGCAAAGGTTTTTGGGGCCAGTTGAACTTCGCCACGCCGATGCGCCCGCACCTCTTCTAATGCTGCGATCAGGTCTTGCCCGAAATCTGTCCTTTCATCTTTCATAATTCAGTTTCCAGTATCGGGATGTACAAGGAATTACATACGCTATTCGCGCACAAATTCAAATTGCGGCTCGCGTTTGTAGAAGATTGAAAAAGTGTTCGTCATGCCGGACAAGCGCAGCGCAGATCCGGTATCCAGAGCGGTGTACGAACGGAATTTGTTCTCAAAGAAACGCCTGTCCCTTGCACTTCAATTTGCCACCCCCACACATCTGGATACCGGATCTGCGCTGCGCTTGTCGGGTATGACGGCAGTTTGGGGTGGCTTAAGTTGGGGGCGACAATTCCTGCCTCTTTCATTAGCCCTCCCTGATTTGACGAAACTCATTTTCCGTCTCACTCTTCATCGTCAAAATAGGGGAAACACACATGAACACTCAAACAGAACGGCCGGCCACATGGCGCGTGGTTGTGGCGGCTATATTGGATTTTATTACGGTGTTTGCGATTGGCGGTTATATCATCGCCAAGTTTACGGGCGGCACGACTGAGGGCGGGTTTAGCCTTTCGGGTGCTCCGGCGCTGGCTTTGTTTGCGCTGATTGCTGTCTATTTTGTTGTCGGGAATAAATTTTTCCGTGGCACTTTGTGGAAGCATATCATGGGTACGGCTAAAGCTGCCTGAGACGACGGAATCGTCAGGTCGGACCCAAGCCTGCCCCTCTCTTAAAATATCTAAGGCTTAGCAAGGGCTAAACCTAAGATATTTTTTTCTCCCCCGCGTGGGGGGAGATAGAGGTGGCCAAATTGCTTGCCCTTGGCGCGGCATTCCATTAGTCACGGGGGAGTTGTTTATCCGATAAAAAGTGAATCCCCATGTCTCTTGTTGATACCCGCAAACCTGAACCGAAACGCTTTCTTTCCGGTGCCACCGGCGATTGGGAAATTGTTATCGGGCTGGAAGTTCACGCGCAGGTGCTGTCTAAGTCCAAGCTGTTTTCGGGCGCTTCGGCGGCCTATGGCGGCGAGCCTAATGACCATGTGTCTTTGGTGGATGCGGCGATGCCGGGGATGTTGCCGGTTATCAATGAGGAATGCGTGAGGCAGGCTGTGCGCACGGGGCTTGGGCTCAAGGCGAAGATCAACAATCGCTCGGTGTTTGACCGCAAGAATTATTTCTATCCGGATTTGCCGCAGGGCTATCAGATCTCGCAATTCAAGCAGCCGATTGTGGGCGAGGGCGTGGTGCAAATCGCGGTCGGGCCGGATAATAAGGGCCAGTATGAAGAGGTCGAAATCGGCATTGAGCGGCTGCATTTGGAGCAGGATGCGGGCAAGTCAATCCATGACCAGCACCCGACGATGTCCTATGTGGATTTGAACCGCTCCGGCGTGGCGCTGATGGAAATTGTCTCCAAGCCCGACATGCGCTCGGCGGATGAGGCCAAGGCCTATTTGACCAAGCTGCG
>JAYTVD010000181.1:0-13160 GCA_043744175.1 Phyllobacteriaceae bacterium | reverse complement strand
AAAGCCAAACCCGTCCACATCCGGCGCTTCCCGCCCGAAAATCTTCAGCGGATCAATCAGATTAAACGTTGGAATGGCAGGCTCATCACGCGGGTGTGGCCGCAGCGAAATCAAGAATTCATCCAGCCCTGCGCGCTTGCCCACACGCAGTTTCACCCCGCGCAAAGCCATCTCGTGTGCCACAATCACAATGAGCCGCCGCAGCGCCGATTCCGCCGGGCGGATAATGGCAAGTGCACGGTGATAAAGAAAATAAGGCAAAGTCGTCAAACGCCCGCCGTCCAAAACCCCAAGCGAAGCCATCAGCGCCACGATAATCGTCAGCAGCGCCTTGCGGTTTCGGTCGATGACCAGCGGCCAGTCCATGCCTGTTTTGTCTCCCATTTCAAACTGGGAGGAATCATAAAGCAGGTTGGGAGACTGTGGACGTAATCGGCAAAATCATTTGCGCTGCTAGCCTTCCCCCTTGAGGGGAAGGTGTCGGCAGAGCCGACGGATGGGGGTGCTGCTGACAGCAATACACTAACAAAACGTAGCAATATCATATACTTAAATATCAAAAGTGTATCTTCTTTACCACCCCCATCCGACCGCTAACGCGGCCACCTTCCCCGCAAGGGGGAAGGCTGGAGACCGCGCAATATTCGTGGATAAAACCAAAATCTCCCGCTGCAAAGCTCCTCCTCTCCCCATTTCTTCAATGGGGAGAGGGCAGGGTGAGGGGCGGTAGTCCACCAAATTTAGCTGATCTTTCGCCCCTCATCCGCCCCTCGGACATCTGCTCCCCGAAAAGGGCCGCAGGACGGGAGAAAGGAGGGCTGACGTTAGCCCACCAATCCCAGCAGTGTCGCCCTTGTCGCTTCATCTACATAAGCCGCGCCAATCGCCACGCGGGTGATTTCCGTCAGCTCTTTATCGCTAAGACCGAAATGCTCTGCGCCAATCTCATACTCATGTTTCAAACTGGTGGCGAAGTAGGGCGGGTCATCGGAGCTGAGCGTTACAGGAACGCCTGCCGCGCGTAGTTTCATGAATGAATGCTGCGCAAAATCTGGAAAGACTTTGAGTGAAATGTTTGAACCCGGGCAGCATTCCAGTACGATCTGCTCATCGGCCAAACGTTTCACCAAATCTGGGTTTTCAATCGCGCGCACGCCGTGGCCGATGCGGCTTGGCTTCAAATAATCCAGCGCATCCGCCACGCTTTGCCAACCGACCAGCTCACCCGCATGAACGGTAATACCAAGCCCGGCATCACGGGCCATATCGAATGAGCGGACAAAATCCTTAGGGTGGTGCAGGCGCTCTTCGCCAGCCATGCCCCAGCCGGAAATCAGTGGATGCGGATTGGCGATTATGTAGCGCGCGGCTTGGTCCACGCCCTCCGGCCCCAAGTGGCGAAGGCCAGTGGCTATCATGCGCGTTTCAATGCCGGTGTTGGCCTTGGCGCGAGCCATGCCCTCGGCCAGCCCGTCGATATAATCTTGCGGGTCTAGGCCGCAGCTAATTGCATGGTTGGTGGAAATGAAAATCTCGCCATAGACAGCGCCATCGACTGCGATGCTTTCAAAATAAGTCTGGCTCATCAGCGCATAGTCATCGGCAGTGCGAAACAACGCGGCAGCTTTGTCGAACGCGCCAAGAAAGCTCGTAAAATCATGCCAGACAAAATCCGGTCCGTTCACGAGGCCATCAATATTGACATTATATTTGCGGGCCTGCGCGGTGACCAATTCCGTCGATGCCGCGCCTTCAATATGGCAGTGCAGTTCCGCTTTAACGACCATTTCGATTTTCCTTTACCGTGACGCTTCACCGCGCCGCCTGTTAATAGCCAATGCACAATCGTTAGGCTATTGTGCAGGCGACAAATTTGGCAAGCGGAAAACCAGGCAATGAGTGTTGAGCGTGTGAACGACCGTGGCGGGATGGAAACATCCTTTGGCTTTACGCCTGTGGGCGCTGGCGAAAAGCAGCCGCTGGTCAATGAAGTCTTTCACAATGTCGCCAAGCGCTATGACATGATGAATGATCTCATGTCGGCAGGCATGCATCGGGTTTGGAAAAATGCCTTTGTTGATTGGCTGTCGCCGCCCAAGCGCGATGGCTGGAAAGTGCTGGATGTTGCAGGCGGCACTGGCGACATCGCGTTCCGCATTTTTGAAGCTTCGGATAAACATGCCGATGCGACGATTTTGGACATTAATGGTTCCATGCTCGCCGTTGGCAAAGACCGCGCCATTGCCAAAAAGATTGACGAGAGCCTGACATTTGTTGAGGCCAATGCGGAAGAACTACCGTTTGCGGACAAGACTTTCGATGCCTACACAATCGCCTTTGGCATTCGCAATGTGCCGCGCATTGATGTGGCGCTGGCGGAGGCGTTTCGAGTTTTGAAGCCCGGCGGGCGCTTTATGTGTTTGGAATTTTCTGAAGTGGACATGCCATTTCTGGACAAGTTTTATGACACATGGTCGTTCAACGCCATTCCGCGCATTGGCAAAGCCGTGACGGGCGATGGCGATAGCTACCAATATTTGGTGGAGTCCATCCGCAAGTTCCCCAATCAGGAATACTTCGCTTCTATGATCCGCAATGCAGGCTTTGCGCGGGTTTCCTATCGCAATTATTCCGGCGGCATTGCTGCTGCCCATTCCGGCTGGAAACTGTGAGCGATTTTAGTGCCTTCTTGCGTTTAGCGCGTGCTGGCTGGGTACTGGTGCGCGAGGGCGTTATAGCCTCCATTCCGATTGAGGGACTGACGGGCGTTGCAGCTCTTGCGCAGCGCGCTTCGCGTCTGCTCGCACGTCGCGGCGGCTCGGCAAGTTCGCGTGAATTGCGGCTGGCAAAGGCCGTGCATCGCCTCGGTCCATCCTATGTCAAGCTCGGCCAGTTTTTGGCCACCCGCCCCGATGTGGTTGGTGCTGAAATGGCGCAAGACTTGTCGCGCTTGCAAGACAAGATGGAAAGCTTCCCGATTGGCGAGGCGAAGGCCGCTATTGAGGCCTCGCTTGGCCGCAAGATGGATGATTTATATCTGTCTTTTGGTGAGCCAGTCGCCGCGGCTTCGATAGCGCAGGTTCACCCTGCCGAGGTGAGGGTAGGAGAGGGCGCGCAAAAAGTCGCCGTCAAGGTCATCCGCCCCGGCGTTCGCCAGCGCTTTGCCAATGATCTGGAGAGTTATTTTCTGGTGGCGCGATTGCAGGAGCGGTTCATCCCGTCCTCCAAGCGCTTGAAGCCAATG
This sequence comes from Phyllobacteriaceae bacterium, assembly GCA_043744175.1. Classification (GTDB taxonomy): domain Bacteria; phylum Pseudomonadota; class Alphaproteobacteria; order Rhizobiales; family Rhizobiaceae; genus JANMEX01. Next base: position 9,916 of record JAYTVD010000181.1, on the reverse strand, counting down.
GCGGTGACGGAAACACTGGCACAAACAACGCGCATCGAGATGGATTTGCGCCTCGAAGCCGCCGCGCTTTCCGAGCTGCATGATAATACCAAGAATGACCCCGGCTTCCGCGTTCCCACCGTTGATTGGGAGCGCACGGGCCGTGACTGCCTGACCATGGAATGGATCGACGGCGTCAAGATGAATGATCTTGAAGGTCTGCGCGCCGCTGGTCACGACCTGCCACAAATTGGCCAAGTGCTCATCCAGTCGTTCCTGCGCCACACTTTGCGCGATGGTTTTTTCCACGCCGATATGCACCCCGGCAATCTGTTTGTGGACCCCAATGGCACCATTGTCGCGGTGGATATGGGCATAGCCGGACGGCTCGGCAAAAAGGAGCGCCGCTTCCTTGCCGAAATTCTCTACGGGTTCATCACGCGCGATTACCGCCGTGTCGCCGAAGTGCATTTTGAAGCGGGTTATGTGCCGCACAGGCATGATGTGGCGAGCTTCGCCCAAGCCATTAGAGCTATTGGCGAGCCGATACACGGCCAGTCCGCTGAGACAATTTCGATGGCGAAATTGCTAACGCTGCTGTTTGAAGTGACGCAAGTGTTCGACATGGAAACACGGCCGGAACTTATCCTGCTGCAAAAGACAATGGTCGTTGTTGAAGGCGTGGCCCGCACCTTGGACCCCGCGTTCAACATGTGGAAGGCAGCCGAACCCGTCGTTGGTTCATGGATCGCGGACAACCTCGGACCGCGCGGCGTGATCGCAGACGCCGGAGACGGCCTGCGTGCCATCGCCAGCCTCGCGCGCCAAGTGCCAGACTTCGCCGCCCGCACGCAGCGCCTATCGGAAGAAATCGACAAAATGGCCGTTTCTGGTTTGCGTTTTGACAGCGAAACAGCAGACGCCATCGGCAAAGCTGAGGCAAAACACAGCCGTTCGGGGCGTTGGGCGCTGTGGGTGATAGCACTTTCTGTGCTTTATATCGCACATAGACTCGCCTAACACCAAAAATCATGCAATTGTGCTATCAATGATAGCACAATTGGATTTTTATGATGGCAAATATCACCATTCGTAACCTGCCTGAAGACGTTAAAGAAGCGCTGCGACTGAGCGCTGCCGCCAACGGTCATTCGATGGAAGAGGAGGCTCGCAACCTGCTGAGAGGTGGTCGCGCGCTACCTATTGCCGATAAAATTATTGCGCATCGGACGAGTGGCAAGCGCATTCTCCTCATCATCGGCGGTGGTATTGCTGCTTACAAATGCCTCGATCTCATCCGCCGTTTGCGGGAGCGCGGTTACTCCGTGCGCGCAATTATGACCAAGGCGGCGCAAGAGTTTATTACGCCGCTGTCCGTGGGCGCGCTCACGGCAGACAAGGTTTTTAGCGATCTGTTCTCCCGTGAGGACGAGCAGGATGTCGGGCACATCCGCCTTGCCCGTGAGTGCGACCTGATAATCGTCGCGCCAGCAACAGCGGATTTGATGGCAAAAATGGCGCATGGTCTGGCCAATGATTTGGCCAGTGCCGTGTTGCTGGCAACCAACAAACCAGTGTTGATTGCGCCCGCCATGAATCCCGCCATGTGGAACCACAAGGCCACCAAGCGCAACGCGGCCACGCTGCGCCAAGATGGCATGCACTTCATCGGGCCCAACAAAGGCGAGATGGCCGAAAGCGGCGAGGCGGGCGAAGGGCGCATGGCCGAGCCTATGGAAATTGTGGCCGCGATCGAAGCATTGCTGGACACAAAACCTAGGCCGCTTGCTGGCAAGAAAATCATCGTCACGTCCGGCCCGACCCATGAGCCGATTGACCCTGTGCGCTACATCGCCAACCGATCTTCGGGCAAACAAGGCCATGCCATTGCCGCCGCATTGGCCGCGCTGGGCGCGGATGTGCGGCTAGTTTCCGGTCCTGTTACGATTGCCGATCCGCAAGGCGTCAACGTCACCCACATCGAAACCGCACGACAAATGCTGGAGGCCGCAACTGCGCTTCTGCCCGCCGACGCCGCCATTATGGTAGCCGCCGTGGCTGATTGGCGAACTGTCAATGAGGCGGGCGAGAAGATCAAAAAGCAGGCGGGGCAAGGCGCGCCAACACTTACAATGACCGAAAATCCGGACATTCTGGCAACCATAGGCCACCACGCGCTACGCCCCAAACTCGTCATAGGTTTTGCCGCCGAGACGCAAAATCTCATCGACAATGCCACGAACAAACTTGCCCGCAAAGGCGCGGATATGATCGTCGCCAACGATGTTTCCACCAGTACCGGCATCGGCGGCGCGCAGGGCGTGATGGGCGGAAACCGCAACCGCGTGCGCCTCGTCACAGCATCCGGCGTAGAAGACTGGCCGGAGATGAACAAGGACGAGGTTGCGCAAAGACTGGCGGCGCTAGTGGCGGAGCGGCTGAAATGAGTGCGCCTGTTATTATCGAGACTGAGCGGCTGATATTGCGCCCGCATGTTGCAGCGGATTGGGATGCGGTTTGCACCCTATGGTCCAATGCCGATACTATTCGTTTCATCAGTGACCGGCCGTTTAGTCGCGAGGAAAGCTGGACCAAGCTGCTGCGCTATATGGGGCTTTGGACCGCCTTGGGCTTTGGCTATTTTGCTGTCATCGACAAAAGCACACAAAAGTTTACCGGCGAAATCGGCCTCGCCGATTTTCACCGTAACATCATTCCCTCACTTGAAGGCACTGCGGAAATGGGCTGGGTATTGATGCCACAAGCATGGGGCAAAGGCATAGCCAGCGAAGCCATAATGGCGATTTTGGATTGGTATCGCCAAACCCCGAATGCTCGACCAACTAGTTGCATCATTGATAAAAATAACACTGCCTCAGTAAAGCTGGCGCAAAAATGCGGATTTCAAGAGATCGCCCGCACGCCATATAAAGATAGTGAGACGATAACGTTCAAACTAATTTGACAGCGCGTCTCATTTCATCGAACAATCCGTAACCATTGTTCACACCTTTCAAATCCACCGCTCAAGCCCTAGATTAGCGGCAACAAACCAATTGAAAGGACCAAATCATGTCCATTAGACCAGTAAAGCACATCTCCGGCACCACCCCTCATATGGAAGGCGCAGGCGTTTCGCTTCAGCGCGTGTTCGGCTTTGGCGATCCTTCGCTGACCGATCCATTTTTGATGATGGATGATTTCCGCAATGATCGCCCGCAAGACTACATCAAGGGCTTTCCTTGGCATCCGCATCGCGGCATTGAGACCATCACCTACGTGTTGGCAGGCTCAGTTGAGCATGGCGATAGCCTTGGCAACCGCGGCACGCTAGGCGCTGGCGACGTGCAGTGGATGACGGCAGGCTCCGGCATTATGCACCAGGAAATGCCCAAAGGCGATTTTGCAGGGCGTATGCACGGCTTCCAGCTATGGGCGAATTTGCCTGCGAGCCTCAAAATGACCACGCCGCGCTATCAGGATGTCGGCTCGACGGAAATTCCAGAAATCCACGATGATGATGGCACAAAGGTGCGTGTCGTCGTCGGCGAGTTCTGGGGCAAGAAAGGCCCTGTCGATGGCATAGCCGCTGACCCGCAATACCTTGATATTTGGGTTCCGGCAGGAAAACGCAAAGTGTTCAAAGTGGATACCTACCGCTCGGCCTTCGCTTACATCTTTGAAGGCTCAGCAACTTTCCGCGATGCATCAAAGCCGTTCGGCGTTTTGGTCGAAAAGGAAGTCAACGGCGAAGAATTGCACCTGCGCGATATGTCGGGCAACCGCACGCTTGTGGTTTTTGACACAGGTGATGAAGTGGTGGTGCAGGCTGGCGATGAAGGGGTGCGTTTCTTACTGATCTCAGGCGCACCTATCAAAGAGCCGGTCGCTTGGCATGGCCCTATCGTTATGAACACCCGAGAAGAGCTGATGACAGCCATGAGCGAACTTCGCTCTGGGCAGTTCATCAAAGAAGGCGTGAAAATGAGTTGAGTTGTTTGGGTCAAGAATTTTTGACCAGACGCTTAAATTTACCACTCGTAAATCATGTCTCTTGAGGGAATCTAAAACTACGTGGGCTACTTATTGCATCAACCAAACAGCTACAAAGAGCACTGTTGGTTTTGCTGTAAATGTAACCCACGTGGAATAGGATTTCAAAATGACTAAATTGGTAGCAAAGTTCGCAAAAGATGAATCCGGCGCGACTGCAATTGAATACGGCCTTATCGCTGCGCTTATCGCTGTTGCGATCATCGCCGGTGCCGGCATGATCGGTTCGAAGCTCAACGCGAAGTTCGCGATGATCTCTACAACAATTTCCGGCGCATAATATTTCTGCCATCAAGTCGATGGCAGTCGATATTGAGAGAGGTCACTTCGATAGAAGTGGCCTTTTTTTATACCTGACTTGAAAAATCAGCGAAAATGCGCCGTTCTTAAAATTTGCCTCTTCTTATTTCGATCTACGTAAAGGCTGTGTGATTAAATAATATCATGCCGCGCTAATTGCGTTAGCTACTTTTTGGGCCCTCGCATGGTTGGCACGATGCAAATTCTACAAATATCGTCACATTTGTTAGTGGTGCGTAATCTTAGGTAATACCAAACGCCCGTTGCCCCAAGAGAGCCAATAGATTGCCCTTTTGCTTTTTGCTGTGCTGCAAACCGCCTGAGTGTGGCCGCCTTCACCAAAGCTTAATGTCCGTGAGATAACGTCTTACAAAAAAGGATATCTTCATGCTCGAAGCCGCAATTCTAATTGTTTTTCCTTTTGCGATGGCGCACGCGGCTATATCTGACATGCTGTCAATGACAATTGCCAATCGTGTATCTCTTCTTTTGATAGGCTCATTTGCAATCTTGGCACCTCTTACCGGCATGCCACTCTACGCCATGGGTATGCATGCATTTGCCATGATTGTGGTGCTTGCCGTGTGTTTTGGCTTCTTTGCCATGGGCGTGATGGGTGGCGGAGATGCAAAATTGCTGGCATCTACGGCTCTTTGGTTTGGTTTTAGCATGGAACTGATGGATTATTTGCTCTTGGCATCGATTCTTGGCGGCGCTTTGACACTGGCGATACTTAATTACCGCGGTTCGTCCATGGCAGTTCTCACAGGTCGCGTCGGTTTTTTGGCGCGCATCGCCGATGCCAAAGAAAAAATCCCCTACGGAATTGCGCTTGGCGCGGCAGGTCTCATTGTTTACCCGGATACAGAAATGGCGCAGTGGGTATTGCAGCGCTTGGCGAGCTAACCCCAGCTGTCATCCTGTAATCTAAAGCTAAAGAGCACTTACATCACGGAATACGTGAGGAACTTGTCTAGCTTTTTTACCGGTTACTAAAAATTAATCACAAATCCTTTCTCTTTATTAACCATAATTACACGATTTCAGCACCATGGTCTTACACGAGCAAAAATTCTCGTTTGAGGTTTGGCAATGAAATCGACGCGTTTGGTAGTATTGGGTGTAGCTTTATCCGCAGCGGCGGCCGCAGGATATTTGGCTATGAATATGCAGGCACCGCAACCGGTTGCCGCTGAAACCGTTGCACCCGCAGTTCCGCAAATGGAAATAGAGCAAGTTCTTGTGGCAGGTGAGGAGATCACCATCGGCGGTGTTCTAGACACGCAGATCAGATGGCAACAATGGCCCAAGGAAGGCGTTACAGATGGGTACATTACCCAGTCTGCCCGCCCGCAAGCTATTGAAGAGCTGAAAGGCTCCATTGCCCGCGTCGTTATACTGCCGGGTGAGCCAATCCGTGATTCCAAATTGGTGGGTAAAGACCAGAGCCTCATGTCATCCATTCTGCCATCAGGTATGCGTGCGGTTGCTGTCGAAATTTCGGCCAACACCTCCGCAGGCGGTTTCATTCTGCCAAACGATTATGTCGATGTGATTATGACACGCAGAACCTCGACAGCCACAGGCGGTGAATCTTTCATCACCGAAACAATTTTGAAAAATATCCGGATCCTGGCGATCGATCAGACAATTCGTGAAGATGAAGAAGGCCGTAAAGTGAAAGTGGGGCAGACCGCTACGCTCGAACTAACGCCCCAGCAATCTGAAATCGTAACGGTCGCCCAACAAATGGCAGACCGTTTAGCTCTGGCGTTGCGTTCAACAGCAGATGCGGCGGACAAAGTGAGCCCAAGCGCGGACTACCTCGTCAACGGTCGGGGCCGTGGCGGCACAGTGCGTATGATTAAGTCCGGTGAAGTTACCGAGGTCGGAGCAACAAAATGATCAAGTCTTTCAAAATCACTAGTGGCAAGACACGGCGCTCAACGGCACTACTTTCTCTTGTTCTAATGACATCAGTTTCTGTGACGACCATTCCCGGTCTTCCCGTAGTTGGACAATCCATCGCTGCGGATAACAAAATCACAAAGATCAACGGCAAAACGCAAAATGTGAAACTTGGTTTGAACAAGTCGATCGTTATTGATCTGCCTCAGGATGCGTCAGATATATTGGTTGCCAATCCCGGCGTTGCCGATGCCATCACCCGCACGGCACGCCGTATTTATATTTTTGGCAAGCAAGTTGGTGCCACGAACGTCTTCGTATTCGGCACAAACGGCGAGCAAGTTGCATCGATTGAACTCACCGTCGAGCGCGATGTTGCTGGTCTTGACGCCTATTTGGCACGCTTCATTGAAGATTCGGATATTAAGGCCGAGATCATCAACGATAACGTAGTGCTTACCGGCACCGTTCAAACGCCGCAAGATTCGGCGCGCGCCGTGCAGTTGGCAGAAATATTTGTGACAGGCGGTGAGGCAACAACCGGCACATTCAATTCTTCGTCAGTTTCCAGTTCATCCGCGACAACGTCAGTGGTCGTCGGTTCCACTGAAGACACGCGCACTTCAAAAATCGTCAACCTCCTGAAAATCAGCGGGGACGATCAAGTCACTTTGAAAGTTACTGTCGCCGAAATAAGCCGTAATGTGATGAAGCAGCTTGGTGTGAATTTGCTCGCAAATGGCGGTCAGAATGGATTGACATTTGCCAGCGAAACCGTTGCGGGCCTTGGAAAAGCTAACGGAATTGGCTCGATCGGCCTAGCCGGTTCTTATGGCTCTCAAGCCCTAAGCTCGACGATTAACGCAATGGAACAAACCGGTGTTATGAAAACGCTGGCCGAGCCGACACTTACCGCCGTTTCCGGCGAAAAGGCGACGTTTAAGGCAGGCGGCACCTATAACATCATCAACAGTCAATCGATTGATTCGACCAGTGGAGTCGTTACTTACGGTATCAAGGAAATTGAATACGGCATCGGTCTTGAGTTTCTACCCACCGTGTTATCTCCCGGACGTATCAGCCTGAAAGTTCGCACATCTGTTTCTGAGCCGACAACGGAGGCATCCGTGTCCCTAAATGCCGGCGCAAAGAACCAGGCAACGAACATCATTTCAATTCGCAAGCGTCTGGCCGACACAACAATTGAATTGCCATCCGGTGGTTCAATGATGATCGCCGGTTTGGTGCGCGATGATATGCGCCAGTCTGTTGGCGGCATGCCCGGCCTCAAAGACTTACCCGTTTTAGGTGCCCTGTTTCGTAGCCGGGATTTCATCCGCAATGAATCCGAGCTGGTCATTATCGTAACGCCTTATCTGGTTCGCCCAGTTGCCCGCAACAAGCTGGCAAAACCCGATGACAATTTCGAGGCCGCCGCAGATGGCGCTGGCAATCTGCTCGGCCGCCTGAACCGTGTTTATGGCACGATGCAAACAAACCTTCCGCAGGGCCGCTACCACGGCGTTGTCGGTTTTATCTATAAGTGACCGGAGAACAGAAATCATGTCCCGCGTATTCGCAAGTAACTCCACCAAGGATGCATCGCAAGTGTCGAATTCAGTGAAGAGCACCACGGGCGTAGTCTCGCTGGCAATAATTGCTTCAGCTATGCTGTTTTTACCTGGTTGTGCTTATCTGAAAGACCGTCAACACATCACAGTTGGCTCTATTCCTGATGATTATCGCACCAATCATCCTATTACGCTTTCTGAACAAGAGCAGCATTTGGACGTACTCGTCGGCACAAGCGACAGCGCACTATCGGTACCGCAACGTTCCGTAATTCAAGGGTTCGTCGATCAGTATAAGACAAATGGTAGTGGACCAGTTCAAATTATGTTGCCTTCCAGTGGCACAAATGCCGCTGCGGCCCGCCGCGTTCAAGGTGATATCGTAGGCGCCATCAAGCGGGGCGGAGTGTCCGGGGGCCAAATTCTGACGACGACCTATGAAGCGTCTGGTCCTGAGAACGCCAGCCCAATTCGTATCTCCTATCGGGCAATGACGGCGTCAACTGATCAGTGCGGCAAGTGGCCGGATGACCTTGGTGAGAGCTCTGAAAATAAGCACTATGCTGATTTTGGTTGTTCATACCAAAACAACTTGGCTGCAATGATCGCTAATCCCGCTGATCTAATTGGTCCACGCGCACCAAGCCAAGTAGATCCGACAAAGCGCGGCAAGGCAATCAAGACGTGGCAGGACGCGACTGCTTCGACCGGTACTTCAATTAGTTACTAAGCTCCAATCCGAGGTTAAAAAAATGAGTAATCTTGCCATAGACCGCGAACAGGAGTTTGAGCCGGCTGATGACCGCGAAGTTGCAGCGATGCAAGAGCTGCGCCCCGTCCCCCGTATTTCTGTTCAGGCATTTTGTGAAACCGACGCCGTTGCCAAACCAATGGAGCGCGTGATGGCGGATCGTCGCATGGCGCGTACTCACATGCGTGTTGAGCGCGGCGGCATTGCGGCAGCGGTAGAGTTCTACCATTCCAACCCAACGCCTAACTTGATGATATTGGAAACCTCGTCGGAGCCGAACGCTATTCTTAACGAATTAGCCGGCCTTGCTGAAGTATGCGACCCTACCACGAAGGTTGTTGTCGTCGGTCACTATAACGACGTGACGCTGTACCGTGATCTGCTGCGCAACGGCATCTCAGAATATATGGTAGCACCGATTTCTTTAGCGGATGTCATCAGCGTGGTTTCGGGCATATTTATCGCACCTGATGCAGCCCCGATTGGGCGCACAATTGCGGTCATAGGCGCAAAAGGCGGCGTCGGATCTTCGACCATCGCCCATAATCTTGCGTGGTCAATTTCTTCGCTGTTCAAGAATGAAGTTATCATAGCGGATATGGACTTGCCCTTTGGTACTGCCAATATCAACTTTGACCAAGATCCTGCTCAGGGAATTGCGGAGGCGGTCTATGCGCCGGAACGGATTGACGAAGTCTATCTCGACCGCTTGTTGGCCCAGTGTTCTGAGCGCTTGTCACTGCTAGCGGCACCGTCCACACTAGATCGCACCTATGATTTTGACGCCGACGCGTTTGCGCAAATTGTTGAAACTGCGCAGCGCAGCGCCCCCACAGTTGTGCTGGACATACCGCACGGCTGGAACGGTTGGACACGCACGACGTTGGCAAGGGCGGATGAAATTGTAATTGTCGCCACGCCGGAGCTAGCAAATCTTCGAAATACGAAAAACATTTTGGATACGCTGCGCAAGATGCGTCCGAATGATTTTTCACCGCGATTGGTGCTTAACCAAGTTGGCGTTCTAAAGCGTCCAGAAATTACTGCTGCAGATTTCTGCGACCCATTGGGAATTGAACCAATGGCGATTATTCCCTTTGACGCGCAGTTCTTTGGCAATGCCGCCAATAACGGGCGGATGTTGGCCGAGGCCGATGCTAACCATACCACTGTCAAGCTCATCAGCGAGATGGCGCATATCGTAACCGGCCGTAGCGAAGTGAAAGCCAAGAAAAAGCCGGGACTACAATCTATCTTGGCCAAGTTGCGTTCGAAGAAAGCATAATCAGGCGACAATCCGTCAACTGACAGATACCGGGTGAAAATATGTTTGGTAAAAGAGGCAATGATGGCG
>JAYTVD010000180.1:0-13194 GCA_043744175.1 Phyllobacteriaceae bacterium | reverse complement strand
CGCCGGCTAAATATTTGTCACCAGACGTCAGGAGACTCAAGGCGAATTTGCGCACAAAAACCAGTATATGCGCACCATTTTTCCAAAATGTTGTGTTTTGTAAACAAAGCAGTCATTACTGATGTAAATAGGAATCGAAAATGGACAAACGCGAACTTTCCGAACTTTTCCGACTGCGCCTCACGGATCTGGTGCGCCGCTCCGGCCTTAACGCATCGGCCTTCGCCGCTTCCGTACATCTCGACCGCTCGGCGCTATCGCAATTGCTCACGGGAGCCGCGGCGCGCCTGCCGCGCACGGAAACGCTGGTGGCCATCGCCGCCGCTCACAATGTCTCGCTGGATTGGCTGCTCGGCCTTTCACAAACTGAGGGGCTGACGGGCGAGCTTCGCGCCGCGTTGGAAATCGAAGAAGCGGTCGACGACGCCGACCAAACCCTTATGGCCCGCTGGCATGGCGAGGCGGCTGGTACCAAAATCCGCTATGTGCCCGCCGCCATTCCGGACCTGCTGCGCAGCGAGGCGCTGATTGCGTTTGAGGCGCAAATTACCCAGCGCGATGCCAGCCAGCAGCGCGGCGAAACGCAAAGCCGCCTTGCCTATAACCGCCGCCCCGAGACGGATATGGAAGCCTGTATGCCGCGCCAAACGCTGGAGTTACTCGCCGCCGGACAAGGCATTTGGACCGGCATGAGCGCCCCTGCCCGCAAAGAACAATTGCGCCACATGGCAGCGCTCGTGGATGATTTATACCCCACCTTCCGCCTCTATTTGTTCGATGGCCGCACCCGCTTTTCCATCCCCTACACAGTCTTCGGCACCACCCGCGCCGCCCTCTACGTCGGCGGCCTCTACATGCTCCTCAACGCCACCGAACCCGTCCGAACCCTCACCCGCCATTTCGACGGATTGGTACGAAGCGCAACGGTAAACGCGCACGAGACGGCGAGGTGGGTGGAGGGGTTGGCGTGAGACAGAACGGAAGCGGGTTGCTGGCGCGATGATGAATAAACAAGCCTAACAGTTGTCAGCAAACGGCGGTGCGCGTGATCTCCCCACTTGCGGGGGAGATGCGGATTCTTAATCAAAAAATTGCAGGACAGAGGGGGGCGCGACGGAGTGCAAAGGTGACGAAGAGCGGCCGCAGTTGCATGAAATTGGCACCGGCTTTGCACACCACCGTGGCACCCCTCTCTGTCCTGTCAGACATCTCTCCTTCAAGGGGAGAGATCGCTGGCATAGCTGATTTCGCCAAAGTTTTCATTTGGCACTTAGCATAAACATCTGAAAAATAACAACAAATGCTGGTGCGCCGATCTCTCCCCTTGAGGGAGAGATGTCCTACAGGACAGAGAGGGGGGCCCCTGAACGTTCAGCAATTTTGGTGCAGAACGCCCTAAAACAAATTCTTATCCACACCCCAAAATCCTCACTTACAATGCCGCCAGTTTGAATGAGGGAACATAATGGACTGGCCGCTCGTCATCGACCGAAACCGCACCGCGCTCATGACGATTATCGTGGCGCTGATGGGTTCGCTTGGGCTGGTTTCTGGCGGGCGGCTGACGGTGCTGCCGTATTTTCTATATCACCGTGCGCTACGTATTCTTCGCCCTGCTGAATCGGCACTGCGGCGGCTGATTGTGATTGTGGCTCATGAGATCGCATTGCGCGGGTTCAAATTGCGCCCCGCGCGGCGCGATGGGCTGGCGGAGTTTCTTATATTTTCGCGGCCAAACCCGCGTGACGAGCCTGCACTCCCGTCGTTCAACCTCATTGATCCGCTGAAAATCTTCGGGCGTGAAGCGCCGGATATGGATGGGTTTTACTCCGGTGAAAATTCCGATGCGCCTGACATGTCGCCTGTTCCTGCGGCCTCGCTGGCTCTTCGCATTCTGGCGCTGAAAAACGCGTTGGAAAACCTACCGCGCCAAGCCAAGCGTCTTGCCCGCTGGTACGAGCAGCGCGATTTGGCTTATGCGCAAAATTTGGCCCACCGCTATTCCCCCATGCGCCCCGGTCCGGCTCCGGCATCAGAAAAGCGCAAAACTCATGAAGTTGATGAGGTTTTGCTCGAATGCCATTTGCTGGCGCTTTATGCGGGCGAGCGGCATGATAGTTCGTGACGATATTGCGAAAATTGGAGTTTTTGGTGCTGATTCCTCATGGGGTCGGCGGGCTTTCGCGCGTGTATTTGTGGGAATTGGCTGGCATCGCGGCGCTCGCCCCCCCTCTGCCTGTCGGCATCTCCCCCGCAAGTGGGGAGATCGATAATCGCCGTATATTGCAAAACACAAAGGATTGATTATTGGCAAAACTCGCCGCGCAGTCCGATCTCCCCCCTTGCGGGGGAGATGTCACAAAGTGACAGAGGGGGGCGCCGTAGAGCTCAATTTTACAGAACGTCCACCATCGTCTTTGACAACACATAAAGATTTGTTTATATCCTTATGACACCAATAAAGGATCCTCCCCATGTCTCACCCGCTTCAACAATTGCTCGATGAAAAAGGCGTTTTGCTCGCCGATGGTGCGACGGGCACGAACCTGTTTGCCGAAGGCTTGGAAGCGGGCGAAGCGCCGGAGGTTTGGAACTTTGAATTTCCAGAAAAAATCAGTATGCACCATCAGCGCTTTGTGGAAGCCGGTGCGGATATTATTCTGACCAACTCATTCGGCGGCACGCAGCAGCGCTTGAAGCTGCATAATCTCCAAGATCGCGTGTTTGACGTCAACAAAAAGGCGGCGGAACTCGCCCGCGCCGTGGCGGATAAGGCAGGTCGCAAAGTAATCGTTGCCGGTTCTGTCGGCCCGACGGGCGAATTATTCGAGCCCCTCGGTGCACTCACGCATCAAGTGGCGGTCGACTCATTTGCCGAACAAATCAAAGGCTTAAAGGCTGGCGGCATTGATGTGGTGTGGATTGAAACCATGTCCGCAGCCGAGGAAATGCAAACCGCCGCCGAGGCCGCGACGCGCGAAAACATGCCATTCGTTTACACCGCCTCCTTCGATACCGCAGGCAAAACCATGATGGGTCTGCACCCGCGCGACATCCATTCTGTTGCCGCACCGCTGGTGCAAAAGCCATTTGCTGTAGGCTCCAACTGCGGCGTCGGCGCTTCAGATATTTTGGCAAGCTTGCTCGAAATGACAGATGCTGAACCAGCTGCCAACGTCATCGTCAAAGGCAATTGCGGCATCCCCGAATTTCGCGGCGCGGAAATATATTATTCCGGCACGCCCGAATTGATGAGCGAATACGCAAGGCTTGCTATGGATGCAGGCGCGCGCATCATCGGCGGCTGCTGCGGCACTTCCTATAATCACTTGGCCGCCATGCGCACCGCAATCGACGGCCACACCAGACGCACGCGCCCGACAGTTGCTGAAGTCGTGGAAAAAATCGGACCGATGCGCAATAAAGAAGCCGCCGTTCCGGGCAGCGAAGTGCGCCGCGAGCGCAAGGGTCGTCGGGGGTAACAAGTGGATTTTCCAATTTCCGCCAGCTCACCTATACAGTTTTCGGGAGGACTACCCGCCGCCACTGATGTTGTCATCATAGGCGGTGGGATAATCGGCGTGATGACGGCATGGTTCCTCGCCAAACGCGGCCTCAAGTCCGTGATTTGTGAAAAAGGCCGCGTGGCGGGCGAGCAATCGTCTCGTAATTGGGGCTGGATTCGCCAGCAAGGCCGCGACCCGGCCGAATTGCCGATCATGATGGAAGCCTTGCAGATTTGGAAAAATCTGGAAAAGGAATGCGGCGAATCTCTGGGGTTTCAACAAACTGGCGTTCTCTATTTGGCGAACAATACCAAGGATATTTCCGGTTTTGAAAACTGGCTGACGTTTGCCAAAGCCCATAATTTGGACAGTCGAATTCTGAGCAGCGCCGAAGTTGGAGCAATGCTTTCAGGCAATCAAGCCAAGTGGCCAGGCGGAATGTGGACACCAAGCGATGCGCGCGCCGAACCTTGGATTGCAGTTCCTGCACTCGCCCGCGCCGCCGTTAGCATGGGCGTTACAATTATTGAAAATTGCGCCGTCCGGTCACTAGATTTGCAATCGGGTAAAATCGCCGGAGTGGTCACAGAAAATGGTCGCATCGCCTGCGATCAAGTTGTGCTGGCAGGCGGCGCGTGGTCTTCGCTGTTTTTGCGCAATCACGGCATTGAAATTCCGCAACTTTCAGTTCGTGCAACTGTTGCGCAAACTGTGGCCATGCCGGAGATCTTTTCAGGTGCCGCAGCGGATAATCACTTCGCGTTTCGCCGCCGTACCGATGGCGGTTACACGCTTGCCATGGGCGCTTTTCACGAATTTTACCTTGGGCCAGATGCGCTTTGCCGCTTCCCGAAATTCATCCCGCAGGTTAGAAAAGACCCATTCGGAACAAAATATTTAGCTGCTTCGCCAAAACATTATCCCGATGCGTGGAGCACAAAACGCCGCTGGTCTGGCGATCAAATCTCGCCGTTTGAGAAGATGCGGGTACTAAATCCATCGCCAAATCTTGCTGCGGTGAGCCGCATGCAAAACCAAATCGCCGCCGCGTTTCCAAGCCTTGATCGCCCGGAAATCAAATTGGCTTGGGCAGGAATGATCGACACTATGCTGGATGTTGTGCCGGTTATCGATCATGCGCCCAGCATTTCCGGCCTCACAATCGCCACCGGAATGAGTGGCCACGGCTTTGGAATAGGTCCCGGCATCGGGCGAGTGGTCGCAGATTTGGTGGCCGGAAATTCGGTCGGGCACGATTTGTCCCGATTCCGGTTTTCACGCTTTAGTGATGGTTCAAAGATTGAGATGGGCCCAAGTCTTTGAGAGTTTTGGTTTAGACCGCAGTCCCTACCATCGCGCCAATTCCGGCCGTAGCGGCCATCGCCAAAGCACCCCAAAATGTGACGCGAGAGGTCGCTTTCAACACATTGGCTCCGCCAGCGCGCGCGCCGATTGCGCCGAGCAACGCCAGAAATAGAAGCGAGGCCATCGAAACGGCTGACACCAAATATTGGGCGGGCGACAGCAAAACCATAGCCAGCGGCATCGCTGCTCCAACGGAAAAAGTCAGCGCAGACGTCAGCGCCGCCTGAACCGGGTTCGCTGCTGTAATGTGGGAAATGCCAAGCTCTTCGCGGGCATGAGTGCCAAGCGCATCCTTGGCCATCATTTGCTTGGCAACTTCCAGCGCAAGCGCAGGTTCCACGCCGCGAGATACATAAATGGCCTGCAACTCTTGCAGTTCAAATTCCGGCTGGTTCTTCAGTTCAGCCGTCTCGCGGGCGATATCGGCATTTTCTGTATCAGACTGAGAGCTGACGGAAACATATTCGCCCGCCGCCATCGACATTGCGCCAGCAACAAGTCCCGCAATGCCAGCCACGAGAATATCGCTAGTCGCCGCAGCCGAAGCCGCAACGCCGACGATAAGGCTCGCAGTTGAAACAATCCCGTCATTGGCTCCCAGCACAGCTGCGCGCAGCCAGCCAATTCGCGAGACAAGGTGATTTTCAGCATGTAATCGGCTCATTTAATTACTTTTTCCTATGATTAGTCATTCAGTTGCACGCTCACTGGAACCGTGCTTTGATATCGAACAAACAGGCATGGAGATTAGCAATATTATAGTGATGGTATATTTGTGTCATTGCAAAAAGGCCTCCGATTTCGCAATCGTAGTGGCGAATTTCCGAGTGCCGAACAAACCAATATCATATCACTGTTGGCGATAGCTATTCCATAAACCAGCCGTGACTGACCACGAGCGATTGGCCAGTCAATGCATTGGTTTGGAAACCTGCAAACAGCAACGCCACTTCGGCCACATCGTCGACTGTAGTGAATTCCCCATCAACGGTCTGGCCCAGCATTACTTTCTTGATGACTTCATCTTCTGAAATACCAAGGGCCTTGGCCTGCTCGGGAATCTGTTTTTCCACCAATGGCGTACGCACGAAACCAGGACAAATCACATTGGAGCGAACGCCGTGTTTGCCGCCTTCCTTGGAGATGACTTTAGACAAGCCAATCAGCCCGTGCTTGGACGTCACATAGGCGGATTTTAGCGGCGAGGCTTCCTTGGAATGTACTGAGCCCATGAAAATAATAGATCCAGAATTCTGAGCATACATATGCGGCAGACAGGCTTTAGATGTCAAAAACGCGCCGTCCAGATGGATAGCCAACATCTTCTTCCAATCAGCGAAAGGGTAGTCCTCCAGCGGATGCACAATTTGAATGCCGGCATTGGAAACCAACACATCCACCCTGCCCCACTTTTTGACAACTTCGGCCACACCAGCATTAACCTGTTCTTCACTGGTCACGTCCATCGCAACGCCAATGGCATGGCCTTTATGGGTGACTGTGATTTCCTTGGCTGTCTGTTGCGCACCCTCCAGATTGAGATCGGCTATAGCAACTTTTGCACCTTCAGCAGCAAATTTTTCAGCGATAGCGCGGCCAATACCGCTGGCAGCGCCGGTAACAATGCAAACCTTGTCTTTCATTTTCATCGCAATAGTCCTTCAATTTCAGCTATTTTTAGGGTCGAGGTAATCGTAAACCACTTCGCCAAGGCCAAGGGTCAAATCAGTGAGAATGTGTGTGGCGGAAATAACTTCGCGCACCGGAAGTTCGGCAACAGGTGCTAACGCATGGTCAAAAAGCTCCAGTCCCGCAGGCCCTGTCCAAGCGCCTTTGACAACAATATCTTTTAGATAATAGCGCACCAATTCGCAAATACGCGGGCTGCCATCAACATGCGGGATAATTTTGAGCAAAAACCCCGGTGCCTCCAACGATGCCTTCACCGCATCATTGTCCAGCGCCTTATGTTTATAGCCCATCGTCGCATTAGCCACCCGTAATGAGCCATAATCCAACGTGCCAACTAACGTGTCCTTTTCGGCCCGCAGCGATGGCTCAGCCAGCTTTTTGGGAAACCCCCAAATCTCGCGACCACCAGCAATTGGCGCGTCATCGTTCAAATACATTGAATGAACATAGCCGCCCTTTTGGCCCCTAAATGTCACCGGAATGACTTGGCCGGATTCGGTATAATCACCAAAGCCAGTCGAATCCGGCATCCGGATGAATTCATACTTGACGATTGGATCGATAATTTCGAGCGGCTCAGGCACGACAGCACGCAGCGCATCCATGTCCGTACGATACGTAATTATCAGGAATTCCCGGTTAATAAATCGGTACGGGCCGACCGGATAGGACGGACTGGTTAGCGGCATAGCGAAGGCTTTGGATTTTACGTCAGCGATATTCATAATTGTTCCTGCGCGTTACTTCGTCAAATCAAACACTTGCACACCGGGGAAACTCCGGTCGCGGTTCAACCACGATTTGGATTTCAAGCCTTTGCGCACGTTTTCGCGGCCTGATGCCCAATGCTCTTCGATCGATAGTTTGGAGAATTCATAATCCTTGGTGCCGCTGTCAACACCAGTATCGCGGCGAATGAGATGCGCCAAAGTCACATTGGCTTGGCAACTCCAGTCCCGCAAAAGCAGCATGTCAGGATCATCGCGCAACTCTTCAGGCAGCTTAGCCGCGAGGCGGCTCGCGGCATTACGCATATCCTGCAACTGCTTGATATGATCGGAATTAAAGCGCGTCCGGCTGGAAAAGCGAATGTCCTTTTCGCGCTCGGTCACCTCGCCAAGCGTCTTTGGCATCGTACCGCGGGCGCGGAATACATCCACTTGAAAAATGCACATATCTTGCCGCACACCATCAAATTCCATCACATAGTCAACCGGCGTATTAGAAACAATGCCGCCGTCCCAGTAGAAATGCCCGTCAATTTCAACCGGCGCAAATGCAGGCGGCAACGCGCCGGATGCCATAATGTGCTTGACGCCGAGAATATCTTTTGAGGTATCAAAATATTTGAAATTTCCCATGATAACATCAACTGCCCCGACGCTGAGGCGTGGCCCATGGCTCTTCAAATAGTCAAAATCCACGAGCCCAGC
Source organism: Phyllobacteriaceae bacterium (assembly GCA_043744175.1). Lineage (GTDB taxonomy): Bacteria > Pseudomonadota > Alphaproteobacteria > Rhizobiales > Rhizobiaceae > JANMEX01. The sequence continues at coordinate 5,198 of JAYTVD010000180.1, read as the reverse complement.
CAACGTCTCCGCAAGCGGCTTTGTGTCATATAAACTGATGGCCTCAAGTGTACCGCTTGGCTGGAAATAGGGAGACGGAAAGCGCGGCGAAAAGAACCCTGGCACACCAAAAGACGCAGCAAGATTTGCACTCGTCTCATTAAAGAAAGGCCGCAGAAATTCTTCAAAGGCAGGAATTGTGCCTTGCAGGCCCGACGAAACTTTTTCCCAAAATTGGCGCAGTTTAGCCACGCGATCTTCCGGCCTGTTTCCTGCAATAAGGGACCCGTTTATGGCACCAATTGATATGCCTGCGACCCAATCCGGCAGAAAGCCTTCTTCAGCCAACGCCTCGTAAGCGCCAGCTTGATAAGCACCGAGGGCGCCGCCGCCTTGAAGTACAAGTACGTTTAATTCGGGCTTGGATTGGGGCATTTAGACTCTCGGAAATCGTGAATTAGCAGACCGTTGATTTCGCCTTAATTGAGGCTTTTCAATGTTGCATTGCAACATGACAAACATACTAAAATCAATCTTGCGAGCGATATTAGTTTGAGTCATATTTATGCATGGCCACAGTAACTTTCACCGGAAATCTCACCCGCCACGTTGACTGCCCGCCGGTGAATGTTGGAGGTGCAACGGTTCGCGAAGTATTGACCAAGATATTCTTAGGGAACCCACGACTGAAATCTTACGTGGTTGACGAGCAATTTGGACTGCGCCGCCACATGGGGATCATCGTTGATGGTGAAATTGTCCAAGATCGCAAACACTTAAGCGACCCAGTTGAATCGAATAGTGAAGTCTTTGTGCTGCAGGCACTATCGGGCGGTTAACTCGACGTGGAGGAATAAAATGAGTGATACCCTTCTAGTTTCCACCCGCAAGGGCCTCTTCACCGCCACTCGTGGTGCATCCGAATGGGCAATTTCAAATGACGTTGCCTTCCTCGGCGATAACGTCACTCTGGCTCTTCATGACCCGCGCTCTGGTTATTCCTATGCAGCACTTGATCACGGTCACTTTGGGATCAAAATGCATCGCAACAAGGGCGATGGTTGGCATGAAATTGCAGCCCCCGCTTACCCGGAAAAGCCTGAAGATGTAGCGTCAAAAGACGGATGGGGCAAAGATCTGCCGTGGGTTACGGTATTGCTCTGGGCACTTGAAACAGGTGGGGCGGACGAGCCGGGCGTCATTTGGTGCGGCACAATTCCTGGCGGACTGTTCAAGTCGGAAGATCATGGCGAAACTTGGATATTAAACCGGCCGCTATGGGATGAACCCAAACGCCAACTTTGGTTCGGCGGCGGGCGTGAACTACCTGGAATTCACTCGATTTGTGTTGATCCGCGCTCATCCAAGACAATCCGTCTTGGCGTTTCATGCGGCGGTGTGTGGCAAACGGACGATGGCGGCAAAACATGGGCCTGCCGCGCTGATGGCATGCGCGCGGACTTCCTGCCACCAGAACAGGCTAGCTTGCCATACCAGCAAGACCCGCATTTCCTTATGCAATCACCGTCAAATCCGGATCGGCTCTGGGTGCAGCATCACAACGGAATCTTTATTTCAAGCGACGGGTCTAAGAGCTGGAGCGAGTTGCATGCGCACCCTTCGTCCTTCGGTTTCGCTGTCGCCGTGCACCCGACTGAGCCGGATACGGCATGGTTCGTGCCTGGTATAAAAGACGAATTACGCATTCCTGTGGATGGCAAACTCATTGTTACTCGCACGCGTGACGGCGGCAAAACTTTTGAGAGTCTGGGCCGTGGACTACCTGATAAACATGCCTACGACATTGCGCTGCGTCATGCTCTTGCAATTGACGAAACCGGAGACCGGCTTGCATTCGCGACCACAACGGGCAATCTATATGTCACGGAAAATCAAGGCGATGGATGGGTGAGCATCGCCAATTCGCTACCGCCTGTATATGCCGTCAGGTTTGCATGAAGTGCCGCATTGCTTCAACAATAGCCTGAAAGCCCGCCATTGCAGGGGCTGAAACATGCCGCGCACGCATGTAGGAATGCGCCAATTCTGGTTCTATGCGAAGCATCGATGCGCCACCCTGCGCGATCAAACGCTCATGGAATTGCACACCATCGTCAAACAAAGGATCATGTGCTGCAACAGATATGAATGACGGCGGCAGGTTGCCGAGATTATCTGAGAGCAAGGGTGCCGCCAGCGGGTCACCCCAGTTCTTAGTGCCCTGTCCGCCCATAAATGCACCCAAAAAGAAGATCATCTCGTCGCGTGTAAGACAAGGCGCTTCGGCGTTTCGAATGTACGACGGTGTATCTACAGACGCACCCAGAACGGGATAAATCAGCAACATCGCCTTGAGCGGCGTCATCTTGTGATTGCGCAAATAAAGTGAAAGACCCGCCGTCATCTGACCGCCAGCACTATCGCCGCCTCCCACTATGTTGGCAGGGTCCACGCCGATTTCTGCGCCATGCTGCCGCAACCAATTCAACACGGCCAAAGAATCTTCAAGTTGTGCCGGATGCGGGTTTTCAGGAGCAAGACGATAGTCCACCAGCACCACTACACAATCCGCGCCAGCCGCAAATTCAGCGCACATATCGCCGTGCGTGTCTGGTCCGCCAAGGACCCAACCGCCGCCATGAAAATAGATAAGTCCGGGATGTGCGCCTTCTCTTCTTGGGCGAAAAATTTGACAAGGCACACCGTTCAAAACATGGTCTTCAACGGAAACTCGCTCGGGCATTACAGCACGAAATTCGCGGCAAACCGCATTCCAAGCGACACGTTGTTTATCAAGCGGCCATGTTGCGGCCTCCGGCGGAGATTTTGCAGACAGGGCCTTGTAAAATGACACCATACCAGGATCGACGGGCAACATTTCGTCCATAGTAACACCTCATGATATGCAAACTACGAACCAACTCCCTCAACGCGAGAAGGATGTAATAACGTCCTGTTATGGAAATCAACGGCCAGACAGATTCAAAAAACCTTCCGGATAACGCTCACCAGCAATTTTTATCGATTTTGACGCCGCCTCTATCCGCGCTAAGTCTTCAGGTGGTAGTAAAATGTCCGCACCACCTAGATTTTCCTCAAGGCGTTCGAGTTTACGCGTACCAGGAATGGGCACAATCCATGGCTTTTGAGCGAGCAACCAACCAAGAGCAATTTGCGCGGGCGTCGCGCCTTTATCCAGTGCAATTTGCTTAATCATAGCGACAAGAGCCAAGTTGGCTTTGAGTGCGTCTGCCTCAAATCTTGGCACTTGGTTGCGAAAGTCAGACTTATCAAACTTGGTATTGCTATCGATCTTACCGGTAAGAAATCCGCGCCCAAGTGGGCTAAAAGGCACAAAGCCGATTCCAAGCTCTTCAAGGAGAGGTAAGATTTCTGCTTCAGGATCACGAGTCCACAATGAGTATTCGCTCTGCAACGCCGTCACTGGCTGCACAGAGTGTGCCTTGCGGATCGAATCCACACCGGCCTCAGACATACCAAAATACTTTGCTTTCCCCTCAGCAATCAAATCTTGTACTGTTCCAGCTACATCGTCGATCGGCACGTTGGGGTCAACACGGTGTTGATAAAGCAGATCAATGCAATCAATTCGAAGGCGTTTCAAACTTCCCTCAACAGCACTACGGATCTGCTCAGGTCGACTGTTTAGACCGCCCGAACTAATACCGGTCGCCTGATCAATATCCCAGCCAAACTTGGTCGCGATAACGACCTTACCCTTGAAAGGCTGCAAGGCTTCGCCAACCACATCTTCGTTTTTCCACGGACCGTAAACCTCGGCAGTATCAAAAAAAGTGACGCCTCGTTCCACGGCACCACGCAGAAAGGAGATCATGTCTTTCCGGTCAGCAGCTTCGCCATACCCCATGCAGCCCAGGCCAAGTGCCGAGACCTCAAGACCTTGTCCAAGCATACGTTTTTGCACTGTGTTTCCTTTCAGAGTGAAATCAAACCGCTTTTTTGCGCGACAAAATCGCCGATGCTGCGCCTGCCATGCCAACCATTAGCATCCCTATAATGCTGGTGTTAGTAGGAATATGATCGAAAATCAGCCATCCAACCAACCCAGCCCAAAGGAGTTGTAAGTAGTTTGCAGGCGCCAATAGCGACGCCGGCGCAAGCCTGAATGCCGCCGTGAACAAGTAATGCCCAAGTGTGGCGGCAAGGCCTATCAACACGAACAAACTAAAATCAAACGCCCCCGGCATTGGACCATGCAATGACCAAGGCAGATAAAGGCCAAACAAAATAGCGCCAACCAAAGCTGTGTGAAACAACATTGCCATCGTACTTTCTGTGGCAGCCAATATGCGAGATAAGAGATAATAGCCCACAGTTACGGTTGCGCAACCCACGGCATAAAGCACACCAACTGGATCTAGTCCGTTGCCGGGATTTGCGATCAATAGTACCCCGCAAAAACCAACGATAGCGGCGACCCAGCCAGCCACGCTCACCTTTTCTCCAAGAAGCGGAATTGCAAGAAGCATAACCACAAACGGCGACAGGAATATAATCGAGATGGTCTCAGCCACCGGCATTCGCGTCAACGCAAGCCCAGCAAACAGCGACGCCGCTGAAAGGCAAAGAGCCCTCACCATCACCAGCCCGGTACGTTTGGTGGCAAACAAAGCCCTTCCTTGGCTTGGGGCGTAGATGGCCGCTAATGCCACTACATTGATGATGTAACGCATTGCAACAACGAGGGGAACATTCCAGTCGCTCGCCAAATGCTTCGTCATCGCATCGACGCAGGCAAACACGGCCACTGCGATTGCAATTAACAAAACACCTTTCAATGGTTGGGATACCGGTGACCCGCCGATATTTCTTTCTGCAGCCATGAACCCCTCGAATTCTAATCACGCGCACCGTCGGAAATGAACAGTACTAAAGTTTAGATATCTTCGTTGGAAAGATAATCCAACAAATTAAAAGGCTTAGCAATAAACACTTCCTGAATGGCATTCTGTACGTTGGCAGCAGACGAAATTGCGATACGCCAATACTGACGGACAATTAAGCAAACTAAACCTCATTAATAGTCATAAATTCCAATGAGTCAGGGGCCAAATGGGGCCAAGCAAATATCAGAAAGCCGCCCCAAAAGGCGGCTTTCTTTAAATAATGACTATCTTACCTTAATTTGGCATAAGGCCTACCGCCAGTCTTACCAACTTAATAAACTCACCGCGATA
>JAYTVD010000179.1:0-49251 GCA_043744175.1 Phyllobacteriaceae bacterium | reverse complement strand
GCCATTCCTTTTGTGGCTCCGGCGAGACTGTTTTCAGCCAAGGCTCAATGGAAGCGTGCTGGGCGTAAAAATGCGTGAGGTCCGGCACCAGATCTTTCACCACAGACATGTGCGGCAGCGGATAGACTTTCACTGCGCCAGAAATTTCATCCATGCCCTTGGTGCAAGCCAGAGTGTTGGTGCCATCAATATTCATGGCGCACGAGCCGCAAATGCCCTCGCGGCACGAGCGGCGCAGCGTCAGCGTCGGATCGACTTTTTCCTTGATCCACAATAGTGCATCCAGCACCATCGGTCCGCAATCATCCATATCCACGTGGTAAGTATCCACGGAAGGATTTTTGCCATCATCCGGCGACCAGCGGTAAATCTTAAATTCGCGCGTGTTCTTGGCCGCGGCAGGCTTTGGCCACGCCTTGCCCTGCTGGATTTGCGAATTCTTGGGGAGTACGAGTTCAACCATGATTCTGAATTACTCCGTAAATCTTTTCTGCATGCTCTGGCCATTTTTGGTCAAGCTCTTCCTCCAGAGAATCTATCATTTTTTCTTGCCTTGAATTTTCGTATGGACGTCCGATTAAGGTGAGGTCTTGAGAAAGACCGACGTTGCGGTATTTCCAGCGCTCGCTTAGCCCGAGATCCATGGATTTGCGTCCTATATGAACGATTAGTCCATCCAAAAAAAAGCGAAAAATTTTCTCCGAATTTCGGGCGCCTGGAAAAATTTCGGGGATGTCCAATCGACTACGAAGAGGGCTATGTACTTGGCTACGCCCGATAGTGGTCATCAATACCAAGACACAGGGAAAATCAGTATCATGCGGCTGAACTTCGCCAGCTACAATTTTCCTGAGCTTTTCGCGAGAGATCACATCAAGGCGTATTTCTCGAAATTCTTCGCGCCGTGATGTCGCTGCACGCCAAAGCAAGCTTAAAAAAAACATTCGCATTTCTTTTGAAGGAGTGTTCCGGATTGTAATGAACTCCGAATCGGTACCGGTTATTTGATGCCGTTCCCACGATTCGCTCTTGGGTGGAAAAAATCTCCAGACCAGACCAAGACGCCGAAATTCCTTAATTGCATCATCATCAAATTTGGCTAGTTTTTGTTCCCCCTCATCGGTAACCAGCTCCTGATCATACCAACTAGTATACTTGAGACTTGGACGGGTATCTCCGCCGCCGTATTGGATACGAGCAGTCTTGTCTAAAGCGTTATCGGACAACGCGCGAGGAATAATGTGGGACTTTATAAAAGGTCCAACTGTACCAGTCAATTTGCATCGCCCGACTTTCACCATCTCTCCCTCAATACACTCTTGCCTTAGGCGCGATCTTCGCCAAGCTAATCCCGCCGTCTGCTTCACTCACCAGCGGCTCGGTGTGCACCGGACGGTAGCTCAGCGTCACTTTGCCTTTGTCATCGATGGTGGACAGCGTGTGGACCCGCCATTTCTTATCGTCGCGGGCGGAGTAATCCTCGCGGGCGTGAGCGCCGCGGCTTTCTTGGCGGGCTTCGGCGGAGACCACGGTGGTCATCGCGTTGGCCATGAGGTTTTCCAGCTCCAGCGTTTCCACGAGATCAGAATTCCACACCATGGAGCGGTCGAACACCTTCAAATCCGAAAGACCGTTCCACACTTCGCCCATGCGTTTCACGCCGGACTGCAATGTTGCCTCGGTGCGGAAAACGGCGGCGTCTTCTTGCATGGTTTTTTGCATAGCAAGGCGCACTTCCGCCGTCTTGGTCGATCCATTGGCATGGCGCAGGCGATCAAAACGATCCATGATTTTGGCAACCGATGCCGCATTTGGCTTCGGCACAGCGGACTTGCGGTCCACCACTTGGCCAGCCTTGATCGCCGCCGCGCGGCCAAACACCACAAGGTCAATCAGCGAGTTTGAGCCCAAACGATTGGCACCATGCACGGATGCGCAGCCCGCTTCGCCGACTGCCATCAGGCCGGGCAAAATCGCATCGGGGTCTTTCTTCGTCGGCTTTAGCACTTGGCCCCAATAATTGGTCGGCACGCCGCCCATGTTGTAGTGCACGGTCGGCAAAACGGGGATTGGCTCTTTGGTAAGGTCCACGCCCGCGAAAATCTTGGCACTTTCCGAAATGCCCGGCAGGCGCTCGGCCAGCACTTTCGGGTCGAGATGATCGAGATGCAGGTATATATGGTCTTTGTTTTTGCCAACGCCGCGACCCTCGCGGATTTCCATCGTCATGCAGCGCGAAACCACATCGCGTGAGGCCAAATCCTTGGCTGTCGGCGCATAGCGCTCCATGAAGCGCTCGCCCTCGGAGTTGACCAGATAGCCGCCTTCGCCGCGTGCGCCCTCAGTGATGAGGCAGCCCGCGCCGTAAATGCCGGTTGGATGGAACTGCACGAATTCCATGTCTTGCAGCGGCAAGCCAGCGCGCGCGACCATGCCGCCGCCATCGCCTGTGCACGTATGGGCAGAGGTGGCCGAGAAATAGGCGCGGCCATAGCCGCCTGTCGCCAGCACCACCATCTTGGCGGAAAATCGGTGGATTGTCCCATCGTCCAAATTCCACGCCACAACGCCGATGCACGTGCCATCATCATCCATGATGAGATCAAGTGCGAAATATTCAATGAAAAACTGCGCGTTGTGCTTCAAGCTCTGGCCGTAAAGCGTGTGCAAAATGGCGTGACCGGTACGGTCTGCCGCCGCGCAAGTGCGCTGCACGGGCGGGCCGTCGCCGTAGTTTTGCATATGGCCGCCAAACGGGCGCTGGTAAATCTTGCCTTCTTCTGTGCGGGAGAACGGCACGCCATAATGTTCAAGCTCATAGACAGCCGCTGGCGCCTCACGCGCCAAATATTCCATCGCGTCCATGTCGCCAAGCCAGTCTGAACCCTTGACGGTATCAAACATATGCCACTGCCATGAATCCGGACCCATATTGGAGAGTGAAGCAGCGATGCCACCTTGCGCGGCCACTGTGTGCGATCGCGTGGGGAAAACCTTGGTAATGCAGGCCGTGCGCAGCCCTTGTTCGGCCATACCGAGCGTGGCGCGAAGGCCTGAGCCGCCTGCGCCGACGACCACAACATCAAACTCATGGTCGATAAACTGATAGGTTTTGCCGCTGGCGGCAGAGGTGTGAGAAGCCATGAAAAATTATGCCCCGAAGCTCATTTTGAGAATTGCAAACACTGTGATGAGCCCAATGGCGCTCACAAATAGATTATTGAGAAGTAGGCAGATTATTTTCGTGCCTTCACCATGCACATAGTCTTCGATGACCACTTGCATGCCTAGCTTCATATGGAACAGTCCTGATATCAGCACCGCAATCAACACCACCGCGGTTATCGGATGGCCAACAGCTGCCACCAGTTCCGCTTGGCTCGCGCCGCGCATCGAAACCACAAAGCCTATGAAAAACAGTAGTAGCGGAATGTTGGCGAGAGCCGTGAGGCGCTGACGCCAAAAATGCTCGGTGCCGTCTTTGGCAGAGCCTAGGCCACGAACTTTATTGAGCGGGGTGCGATAATCAGTCATGCTCAGTGCCTCACGAAAAATGCAAATGCCCAAATCAACACTGACAGCGTTGAGGCAAGAAACAGGCTGGCATAGGCGAGTTTCGTCGATGTGCCTTTGTCAATGAGGCGGCCCGTATCCCAGATGAGGTGCTTGATGCCGCCTAGCATATGCAACATCAGCGCCCAGGTGAATCCGAACAAGATAATTTTGCCAATCAGCGAGCCGAAAATCATCGACACATAATCAAAATAGGCGGGGCCAGTCGCTGCCGCTATCAGCCACCACGCCACTAATAGGGTTCCCAAATATAGCGCCACACCAGTGATACGGTGCAAAATGGATGTCACCATTGTTGGTATTGGCTTATAAATCGAAAGATGCGGCGACAGCGGGCGTTTACTTTGAATAGTGGACGACATGTTTGCCCTCGTGAAATGCCAACGCGCAGGAAATGGCGCTGCCAGATAAGTCATTGTGCGTTCTAGCGGCTTTTTGCATTGCAGCAAAGCCGGAAAGCACATCATGACTACCGTATTTAGTCTCAATTGTCTGGCTTCAAGGTGCAAAGTGCCGCACTGGTCAACAGTTAGCGCTTGCAATCCATCGGCGGCTTGCCAGTCACCATGTACAGCGCGGTTGGGCCATCAAAGACAATCGCCGTTTGTTCAAGGCTGAAACGCGATTTTGAGTTATTGCCGACTGCAGGGAGCTCTATGGATTTGCCGTCATCTGTCGTCACATTCACGCTGGCACCGTAGTTTCGAACAGTTAAAGTCTGCCCGCCACCACAGTGGAAGGTGGCGATCGGCGGCTGTGCAACTTCCGGCGCGTTATAGGCGGACGGAGCCGTGGACTGACAGGCGGTGAGCGCCAATACGGCAAAAATTGAGAATCGGTGAGCTTTCATAGGCAATGAATAGAATCACCGAAACCACTTGGCAACAAATGTCGAATAACTTTTTACAGCGGCGCATCCGGATGGGGCGAGCCATCGTAAGCGCCCCAGACCGATTGGTCGAAATTGACAATTGAGCCGGTCATCAGGCCAGATTCATCTGACGCCAAGAATGCCACGGCGCGCGCCACTTCTTGCGGGTCAACCAAGCGGCCATTGGGCTGGCCTGCCGCCGCCTTTTCCAGCCAATCCGCTGCAGCGCCATGATATTCGCGCTGAATGCGGTCTTCGCCTTCTGACGACATCCAACCGATGTTGAGCTGGTTGACGCGGATTTTATTGCGCAGCAATCCATAGGCCGTGTTGCGGGTCAGGGTTTCCAGTGCGCCTTTGGATGAGCAGTAAGCCGCGATGAAAGGCTGGCCGCCCATGGCTGACATGGAGCCAATATTGACGATGGAGCCTTCGATTTTCTCGCGCTTCATCAGTTTTAGCGCATCTTGCATCAAGAAGAATGGCGCACGGACATTGACGGCAAACATCTGGTCAAACAGTTCAGGTGATGTGTCAAGGATTGTACCACGGTCGGTAATCGCCGCTGCATTGACCAGCACATCAACGCGGCCAAAGGCTTTGTCGCAGGCGGCGATTACCTTGTGGCAATCTTCAACTTTGCCAAGATCGGCTTGGCAGTAAATTACCTTTGCACCGCTGGCGCTGGCAATTTCTGCCGCCTTTGCCTCACCCTTGGCGCTGTTGCGCCCGCAAATGACGATGCCCTTCGCGCCGCGCTGCGCCAACAGTGTGGCGATTGCTGCGCCAAGGCCCTGCGTGCCGCCCGTAACAACGGCGATTTTGCCTTCAAATTGATTATTCATACTTCCCCCAAACTTCATGTCAATTTCTTCGCGGCTTGGACATCCAGTGCCTCGCTAAACTTTTCATCGCTCCAGCCACCATCCAGTGCCTCGTGAAATAGCTTAGCCATTGTTTTTGGTGCAAGGCCACCAAGGGGCGGGTCGCGGTCCAAATTGGTTGGAAAAGCATAACCTTCAGCGCATGAGGCAATAGCGGCGTTCACTTGGGCAGCGTCCAGACTTATCGTCTTCAATGCAGCGAACAGTGCTTTGCACATTGAAACTCTATCAACACTTTCCATAGCGCGGCCATAGGCTGATGACACCTGAAACAGATTGACCATGCGCCTGATGTCAGCAGATTTATTCGTACCCGCAGCGTGCAAAAGCGCTGGCGAGAAGAACAGCATATCGCCTTTTTCAAGCGGCAACTGGACGTGGTTCTTATTGAAAAACTCCTGAAACTCAGGACGGTTCATGGCCAGATAGCCGGCATTATAGGCCTGGCTGAAAGGCAGCAACAGGGTTGGTCCGGCAATCATCGGCGCATCGACATGGGCAATCGCGCCCTGCAATGTGAGTTGCGGTGAAAATAGCTGGACATGGCGCGGATAGCGCTCGATGTCAGCTGCGGTCTGAAAGCCCAAATGATAATCACGGTGTGCCGATTGCGCCGCGCCGCCGGGGTTCACCACATTCAACTGCGCGGTCATCTGATAATAAGGCCCGAGCCACGCTTCGCTAACCAGCGCCAAAATCACATTGCCATAGTAGGCCGCGAAGTTTGCCGGATCTTTCAGGCAATGTTTTTCCAGCGAATTCCAAATGCGATCATTCGCGCCGGGCTTGGCAAAGTGATCGCCGCCGCCAGTGCCTTTTTGGTGTTGTTCAGAGATCAACTCACGGAAAATATCACTGGCGCGATCAATCATCGCCATATCGGTCTCGGCCTTTTTCAAGACCAGAACACCGGGGCCGGACATCATCACGGCAACCCATTCCGCCATGACAGCCCTGCGGCCTTCGGGAGTTACGATGGCATTGCGAATGGCATCGCAGTCGTAAATCACCACGTTTTTCTCAACGCTTGCGGCATGAGGATAGTCAGCCAGATCAACCGTCTGGTCGGTCAGAGCTTTCAAATCCTCGACGCGGCAGTCATCGGCGTTGAGATAGATTTCGGCAGTGTGGCGCGCGGCTAGTGATTGGTTTTTCATGGACTAACACTCCCTGTCCCTCATGAAATTATAGCAGTGACCTTACGTGGCATTCAGCATCATGCTATTGGGTAAATCCATCAAAAATCCATCAAATTGGAAAACCATGCCGCATCGTTTTCTCGTCAAAGATATTGCCCATCAGGCCGGACTTTCCACTGCCACCGTGGACCGCGTTCTCAACAAACGAGACGGCGTTCGCCAACAAACGCACATGCGTGTTGAGGCGGCCATAAACGAATTGGAGCGGCAGGAGATCAACCTATCACGCAGCGGCAAAAACCATGTCATCGATATTGTGATGGAAGCACCGGACAGGTTTTCCCATGAGGTGCGCGAGGCGTTTGAAAGCGAGGCCGGAGCCTTTTATCCGGCTTTGTTTAGGCCACGTTTTCAATTCAGCGAGCAAATTGAACCGTTACGTTTTGTGCAATTGCTGGATCGCATTCGGCTAAAGGGCAGCAACGCCGTCGTGGTAAAGGGGCCTGATGTGCCGGAGCTGCGAGAAGTGGTGAACCGCTTGATGGCCGCCAATATTCCTGTTTTCACGCTTGTCACTGATCTAACCCACACCAAACGTCTCGCCTATGCGGGCATGAATAATGAGGCGGCAGGCGATACCGCTGCATGGCTGATTGCCAAGACCGTTCGATCTTCAAAAGCGCGCATTCTCGTTCTTCCGTCATCGTTGAGATTTCGCGGCGAGGGTGATCGTGTGGCAGCGTTTGAACAGGCACTATTAAAGCGCCATCCGCATCTTTCCGTAACAACCGTATCTGAAGGCTACGGCAAGGACGAAGCCACCACTCCGCTCATCGCTGCTGCGCTTAAGGCCTATCCGGATGTTGTCGCGGTCTATTCATCCGGCGGCGGCAACCGTGCTGTGATCGCTGAATTTGACCGGCAAGGTCGCAGTATCGAGGCCTTTGTTGCCCATGATCTGGATGAGGATAACCGCGCGCTACTTGCCGCAGAGCGCATTCACTTTGTTTTGAGCCATAGTCTCAAAACCGATGTGCGCTCGATCTACGACCATCTCTTGCGGCGCGGTAAAGGCGGCGTTGAACTGCGCAATTCGGCAATAACCGTGCATACGCCGTTTAACATGGCATAAAAAAACGGGGCGAAAACTGCACCCCGTTTTTCAATTCAAAATAGTTGGCTTACTTCCAGTCGCGAATATCGACGAAATGACCGGCAATTGCCGCTGCCGCCGCCATTGCTGGCGAGACCAGATGTGTGCGGCCCTTGAAGCCCTGACGGCCTTCAAAGTTACGGTTTGAAGTGGACGCACAGCGCTCGCCCGGCTTCAAGCGGTCATCGTTCATGGCAAGGCACATGGAACAGCCCGGCTCGCGCCAGTCAAAACCTGCCGCCTTGAAAATCACATCAAGGCCTTCAGCTTCGGCCTGCTCTTTCACCAAGCCTGAGCCCGGTACGATCATCGCGCTGACTGTGGAGGCAACGGTCTTGCCCTCAACAACCTTGGCCACTTCGCGCAAATCTTCGATGCGGCCATTGGTGCAAGAGCCGATGAACACACGGTCTGGCTTAATGTCGGTGATTTTGGTGCCGGGTGTCAGGCCCATATATTCAAGCGCGCGCCACTTGGACGTGCGCTTGTTTTCATCCGCAATATCATCCGGATTTGGCACGGCGCCATTTACAGAAATCACATCTTCCGGCGATGAGCCCCACGACACGATGGGCGGCAGCTTGGCGGCATCCAACACCACGACCTTATCGAAATGCGCGCCTTCTTCAGTGTAAAGCGTCTTCCAATATTCAACGGCCTGGTCGAACGCTGCACCCTTCGGTGCGCGTGGCTTGCCTTTGATATATTCAAATGTCTTCTCGTCCGGCGCGATAAGGCCAGCGCGTGCGCCGCCTTCAATGGTCATGTTGCAGACCGTCATGCGGCCTTCCATCGATAAAGCGTGAATGGCTTCGCCTGCGAATTCAATCACATGGCCGTTGCCGCCCGCTGTGCCAATTTCACCGATGATCGCCAAGATGATGTCCTTGGCAGTGACATGGTCTGGCAGCACGCCATCAACACGCACCAGCATGTTCTTGGCTTTCTTCTGGATAAGCGTTTGGGTTGCCAAAACATGTTCGACTTCGGATGTGCCAATACCATGCGCCAGCGCACCGAAGGCGCCATGTGTTGAGGTATGGCTATCGCCGCACACTATCGTCATGCCCGGCAAAGTGAAACCTTGCTCGGGACCGACAATATGCACTATGCCTTGGCGCAGATCGTTTTGGTCAAAATATTCGACATTAAAATCGGCAGTGTTCTTGGCCAATGCCTCAACTTGAATGCGGCTTTCTTCATTCTTGATGCCGAGCTTGCGGTCTGGCGATGTCGGCACATTGTGATCGACCACGGCCAGCGTCTTTTCAGGGTGACGCACCTTGCGGTTAGTCAAGCGCAGCGCCTCGAAGGCTTGCGGTGATGTTACCTCATGGACCAAATGGCGGTCGATATAGAGAAGGCTTGTGCCGTCTTCCTGCGTATCGACCACATGGTCAGCGAAAATCTTATCGTAAAGCGTTTGTGGAGCTTTTGTGGACATTGATGTCATCCATTTGAAAAATTTGAATCTGGTGCTGCGAAGTATCTAAGACTTCTAAAACCGGCTGCAAGTGAGCGAGCCGGAAAGCCGCGCGAAAAAACGTGCAGGCAAGCGCTTATGGTCCTGTAGGACGAACGCAAAAAGATTATGATTTACCGACAAAAGTTTCATGCTGCGGTTAATATCAGCAAATTGCGACGCGGGCAATTGTTTAGAATTGTGGATCAAACCAACGACCGCTTTGCTGCCCGCCGGCTGGAGCGCCACCTCAGGCAATGCAATTGAAAGGCAGTGCAATTGAAGCGATTTCGTGTTGGCGCACGTTCATTACCTACTACAAAACTCCTTCAACCTAGAGGCTCCGGAAAACCGCCAACTCCCACTCTCTTTCAGCCAATCAGGCTTCACCACGGTGGGGTGCTCCTGCTTGAGCATTTTCAACGTTATCAAAGATATACCAAATATATCATATTACTGGCATAAATTTGCATTTGACAGTTATACCAATTCACCCTTTAGTAGGCCCATCATTTATGAAGGTGCGATGCTGCTTGGGCGGTGCACTTAGTGATGGTGTGAGCGTTCAAAAGGCATCGGAGGAGCCCAGTGACGTGCGGCGGCGGTAACAGCAGTTTGCAACATTGGATGAATTGCGGTCCACAGGGAGGATAACATGATTAATCGTAGACATTTCGGTATTTTGGCAACTGCCACAGCAATTGCGCTGACTTCAAGCTGGGCAATGGCAGAAGAAAAGGGCCTCATCGGCATTTCCATGCCAACAAAGTCCTCGACACGTTGGATTTCAGACGGCGAAAGCATGGTCAAGGAATTCACTGCCAAGGGTTACACTACTGATCTTCAGTATGCTGAAGATGATATTCCAAACCAGTTGGCTCAGATTGAAAACATGGTCACCAGGGGTGCCAAGGTTCTCATCATCGCCTCCATCGACGGCACAACATTGTCCGATGTTTTGCAAAAGGCACATGATGCAGGCATTAAGGTATTTGCCTATGACCGTCTGATTTCAAAGACAGCTAACGTTGACTACTACACAACATTTGACAATTTCGGCGTTGGTGTTCTTCAGGGCAATTCGCTCATCGAAGGCCTCAAGGCTTCGGGCGCAGCGCCATATAACGTTGAATTGTTTGGTGGTTCGCCAGACGATACAAACGCCGGTTACTTCTACAATGGCGCGATGTCTGTTCTTCAGCCAATGATTGACTCGAAGGAAATCGTCATTCAGTCCGGCCAGATGGGCATGGATAAGGTTGGCACACTCCGTTGGGATGGCGCTGTTGCGCAGGCCCGTATGGATAACTTGTTGTCTGCAAACTACACAGACAAGAAGGTTCAGGGCGTTCTGTCACCTTATGATGGTTTGTCACGCGGCATCATCTCCTCGCTTAAGGGCGTAGGTTACGGTACAGCTGAACAGCCAATGCCAATCGTCACCGGTCAAGATGCTGAATTGCCATCCGTCAAGGGCATGATTGCAGGCGAGCAGTATTCGACAGTGTTCAAGGACACACGCGAATTGGCTAAGGTAACAGCCGGTATGGTTGATACCGTGCTTTCCGGAAAAGAGCCAGAAATCAACGACACCAAGACATATAACAACGGCGTCAAAGTGGTTCCAGCTTACTTGTTGACACCGCATTCTGTTGGCAAGGCTGACATTAAGGCAGCGCTCGTGGATTCTGGCTACTACACACAAGACCAGATCGACAATTAACCCTCCCGGGTTAAAGCGGGCCCTGCACTTGCGGGGCTCGTTTTTTTTCGCTTATGTGTAAATATGATTATGTGATTTGCAAAATAATGCGTGGGGGAGAGACATGCAGCCTATCCTCGAAATGCGGGGCATTACCAAGACGTTTCCGGGCGTGAAAGCGCTGACGGATGTGAAGTTGACGGTTAACCCCGGTGAAATTCATGCCGTCGTCGGCGAAAACGGCGCTGGCAAATCCACGCTCATGAAGGTGCTATCCGGCGTTTATCCGCATGGCACATATTCCGGCGATATTTTCTTTGAAGGCGTAGAGCGCAAGTTTGCGACGATTGCTAACAGCGAAGACACCGGCATCATCATTATCCATCAAGAACTTGCGCTTGTGCCGCTTTTGTCGATTGCAGAAAATATTTTTCTTGGCCACGAGCCTGCCAAAAATGGCATCATCAATTGGTTCGAAGCCTTTGCCCGCACAAAGGGCCTGCTTGCAAAGGTCGGCCTCAAAGAACATCCAAACACGCTGATTACAAATATCGGCACGGGCAAGCAGCAGCTAGTGGAAATCGCCAAAGCGCTGAATAAGGACGTGAAGCTGCTCATATTGGATGAGCCAACTTCGAGCTTGAATGAGACGGACTCCGATGCGCTTCTTGCTCTTTTGATGGAGTTTAAGGCGCAGGGTATTTCTTCGATCTTGATTACTCATAAGCTGAATGAAGTTTCCAAAGTCGCGGATCGTATCACTGTGCTTCGCGATGGCATGACGGTGGACACGCTGGACTGCCACGCCGAAGCCATCAGCGAAGATCGCATCATCAAGGCCATGGTGGGCCGCGACATGAATGACCGCTATCCGCCGCGCAACGCTACCATTGGTGAACCGATTTTCGAAGTGAAGGACTGGAACTGCTTCCACCCGCTCCACACCGATCGGCAGATGATTAAGAACGTCTCGCTCAATGTGCGTGCTGGCGAGGTGGTAGGTATAGCCGGTCTCATGGGGGCAGGGCGCACAGAATTTGCCATGTCTATTTTTGGCCGTGCTTATGGCAAGAAGATTTCCGGGGAAGTGAAAATTCACGGCAAAGTCGCGGATGTCAGTACAATCCCCAAAGCCATGGATGCAGGGCTTGCCTATGTTACGGAAGATCGCAAGACCTACGGCCTCGTGCTCATCGACCATATCAAGCATAACATCACGCTGGCCAATCTTGAGGGTGTTTCGAACCACGCTGTTATTGATGATTTGAAGGAATTGTCTGTCGCCAACAAATATCGCAAAGATTTGCGCATTCGCTCATCCGGCGTGTTTCAAACCACGCTCAATCTTTCCGGCGGCAATCAGCAAAAAGTTGTGTTGTCCAAATGGCTGTTCTCCGGCCCGGATATTTTGATTTTGGATGAGCCGACGCGTGGCATTGATGTTGGTGCAAAATATGAAATTTATGGCATCATCAATGAGTTAGCGGAGGCTGGCAAAGCAGTGATCGTCATATCGTCGGAAATGCCGGAATTGCTCGGCATATCAGACAGAATCTACGTGATGAACGAGGGCCGCTTCGTGGCCGAAATGGCGACAAAAGACGCGAGCCAAGAAAAAATCATGCGCGCAATTATGAAATCTTGAGGGCAGAACCATGAGCGACGTTACCACACAGTCCAAGCCAGACATCGCCCGCTTTATCAAAAGCAACATCCGCGACTACGCGCTGCTGCTGTCGCTGGCCGTAATCATGGTGTTTTTCCAGATCACGACGCACGGCACGCTGTTCAAGCCGGTCAATATGACTAATTTGATTTTGCAAAACAGCTATATCATCATCATGGCGCTTGGCATGTTGCTTATCATTGTGGCTGGCCATATCGACTTGTCTGTCGGTTCCGTCGCCGGGTTTGTTGGCGCTATTGCCGCGCTGATGATGACAGGGACCACGCCGTTTATCGCCGGATCCATTGGTGGCTATAAGTTCGATTTTATTTCGACAATTATTCTATGCGTGGCGCTCGGCGGGTTGATTGGCGCGATTCAGGGCTATTTCATCGCCTACTACAAAATACCGGCCTTTATTGTCACCTTGGCTGGCATGTTGATTTTCAAAGGTCTAGCGTTGGCGGTTCTTGGCGGTGCATCAGTCGGCCCTTTCCCGAAAGAGTTTCAGGCTCTCAGCTCCGGCTTCGTGCCAGACTTCACCGATGGCACTTTGTTTGGCGCGCCATTCAATTATTTGGCGCTCATTATTGGGGCGATTACCACCGGCCTCATCATTTATTTCAACATCAAAGACCGCCGCAATCAGCAGGAACATGGTCTAGCTGAAGAGCCTGACCTGATTTTCTTGGCACGCAACGCCCTCATCGCCTTTGCCTTCCTCGGGTTTACCTTCTTGATGGCGCAATACAAAGGCCTGCCGAACGTTCTCATCGTCATGTTCGCGCTGATCGCCTTGTTCGTGTTCCTAACCACGCGCACCACCTTTGGCCGCCGGATTTATGCGCTTGGCGGCAATGAAAAAGCCACCAAACTTTCCGGCATTAATACCGAAAAACTCACCTTTATGACGTTCGCTATCATGGGAGCGCTGGCGGGTCTTGCAGGCCTCATCTTCGCGGCGCGCCTTAATGTGGCAACACCAAAAGCGGGTCTCGGCTTCGAGCTGGACGTGATTGCCGCCTGCTTCATTGGTGGCGCGGCCACCACGGGCGGCGTCGGCAAAATAGTTGGCGCGGTTATCGGCGGCTTCATCATGGGCGTCATGAACAATGGCATGTCCATCATGGGAATAGGTATTGACTGGCAGCAAGTTATTAAGGGCGTGGTGCTCATGCTGGCTGTATTCTTGGATGTGTATTACAAAAACAAGGGTTGACGCACGGTTTTCTTGCGCCTCTCCCCATTGATGCATGAATGCCCGGTAGAGACCAACTCCAATACCCATATGAAATGACGGCGTCGTTGCGCGCGCGCCGACGTCTAAGTTATCAGCTCATATAAAGTCGACAATAAGCGGATGAAGGTCATGCCTAATTAATTTGCTGTGCAAATAATATAGGCAGCATCTGCCTCGCATTTGCCTTATTTAGCAATTGCGCAATAAAGTCTGGCAAGGCGGATTTACCACCATTGCTCACTTTGGTGCGATTAATTGCAATGTTAACAATTGGTTAGCACCATAAACATTGCATTTTTCATAAACGGTAAAAATCTGGCACAGCGCTTGCAAATGATATTCCGGTGCAACAAACCTAGTCGGAGTATTCCAATGAGCTTACTATCAAGACGTAATTTTCTGGTCGCCTCTACAACATTGCTGGCGACAGCTGCCATTAGCATTCCCGTATTTGCCGCAGATGACACCATCAAGGTTGGCGTTCTGCATTCGCTTTCCGGCACGATGGCCATTTCTGAAACAACCCTTAAAGACGTTATGTTGATGCTCATCGAAGAGCAGAACAAAAAGGGCGGATTGCTCGGCAAGCAGCTTGAGGCAGTTGTGGTTGATCCCGCCTCTGACTGGCCATTATTCGCTGAAAAGGCCCGTGAGCTGATCTCGAAGGATAAGGTCGCTGCGGTGTTCGGGTGCTGGACATCTGTGTCGCGCAAGTCCGTGCTGCCTGTGTTCAAAGAATTGAACAGCATTCTGTTCTACCCTGTTCAATATGAAGGTGAAGAAAGCGAGCGCAACGTGTTCTACACTGGCGCCGCACCAAACCAGCAGGCCATTCCAGCGGTTGATTATCTGATGAATGAAGAAGGCGTGAAGCGCTGGGTTTTGGCGGGTACGGACTATGTCTATCCGCGCACGACCAACAAGATTTTGGAAGCCTATCTTATTGCCAAGGGCGTTGCCAAAGAAGACATTATGATCAACTACACACCTTTCGGCCATTCCGATTGGCAAACCATTGTGGCTGATATCAAAAAGTTCGGCTCCGAAGGCAAAAAGACCGCCGTTGTTTCCACCATCAATGGTGATGCCAACGTGCCGTTCTACAAGGAGCTCGGCAATGCCGGCGTGAAAGCTTCCGACATTCCTGTTGTTGCCTTCTCCGTGGGTGAAGAAGAATTGGCTGGCTTTGATACCGCGCCGCTGGTTGGCCATCTTGCCGCTTGGAACTATTTCGAGTCCGTCGATGCGCCAGCCAATGCCGAGTTTATCAAGACATGGCATACCTTTACCAAGAACGACAAACGCACAACCAACGACCCGATGGAAGCCGCCTATATCGGCTTCAATATGTGGGTGAAGGCCGTTGAAAAGGCGGGCACGCTGGACGTGGATAAGGTCATTGATGCACTGCCGGGCACAGAAGTACCAAATCTCACAGGCGGCATGTCCAAGATGCTTCCAAACCATCACATCACCAAGCCCGTGCTGATTGGCGAAATCCAAGCGGACGGCCAGTTTGATGTTGTGTGGAAAACGCCGGATCTCGTGCCGGGCGATGCATGGACCGACTTCCTGCCGGAATCCAAAGTACTTGAATCCGATTGGGTCACTTTGAAGTGCGGCAACTATAATACTGAGACCAAAAAGTGTCTCGGTGATGTACCGGCGCAATAAGCGTCGGCAAATGACTGGACAGGGAACCTCCCACTCTGTCCGGTCAATTTTTCAAAATGATTTGGATAAAGCCCCATGGCCTTGGCTATTCGATTATTGCTTGTGATGATGTTCGCCGTTGCAGGGCTCGGGACCGCCCACGCAGACGAAGCCAGTGTTCGGGCGGCAATTGATAAGTTTGCCCAAGGCGAGGGCTATCAAGCCATTGATGCAGCGATAGACGCGCTGCAAGCCACGGGTGATCCACTGTCCGCAACGGCCCTGAACGCACTGTCTGATGGCAAGCTGGTGCTGCGCAAGGATGATGGCGAGGTCTTTGTTATTGATGCGACTGATACGAAGTTATTGGACCCTGTTACAGGGGAGCCAGCCGCAGATGTCGGCACATCCACAATCGAAAAACTCAAAATCAAAAATTCCATCCGTCGCAAAATTGCCACCGCTTTGTCTGGCATGACGTTGATGTCGAAGGACAAATCGGTCCGCCTTTCTGCTGTTGAAACCATTTTTGCCAGTGCTGATGATAGTCAGCTCGCTGCGCTTGAAACGGCGATGAGTTCCGAAACTGACCCTGAAGTCAAAACCCGGATGGCAGAGGCTCACGCCGTTATCATTCTCAAAACGTCAAAAGATCGGGCGGCGCTGAAGGAGGCAATTACGTCCATCGCCGCGCGCGGCGACCGCGAGGCTTTGAAGGCGTTGAGCGGCGCGAGCCTGGAAGGCGAAGCGGCAACGCTGCTCACCAATTCCATTGCTGGCATCAATAACCGTTTGCAGTTTTGGGATGCGGGACAAAATATTTGGTACGGAATCTCGCTCGGGTCCGTGTTGTTGCTGGCAGCCATTGGGCTGGCGATCACCTTTGGCGTTATGGGTGTTATTAACATGGCCCATGGCGAGATGGTGATGCTTGGCGCTTACACGACGTTTGTCGTGCAGCAGTTTCTCATTGCTCATGCACCGGGTTTGATCGAGTGGTCGCTGGCGTTTGCGCTACCGCTGGCCTTTCTCGTTGCGGGATTGGCGGGGCTTATCATTGAGCGCGGTGTTATACGTCTGCTCTACGGCCGCCCACTTGAAACGCTGTTGGCGACATGGGGAGTCTCGCTGGTATTGCAGCAAACGGTGCGTAGCATTTTTGGTGCGACCAACCGCGAAGTGTCCAATCCCGGCTGGATGTCTGATGGCTTTAAGCTCGGCCAAATTGACATCACATGGAACCGCTTTTGGATATTGATTTTCGCCTTGACGATTTTCTTTACCTTACTCGTGGTTTTGAAGCGCACGGCCTTTGGCCTGCAAATGCGTGCCGTCACGCAAAACCGCCGCATGGCTGCCTCTATGGGCATTCGTACCCCTTGGGTTGATGCGTTCACATTTGCGCTCGGCTCCGGCATCGCGGGTATTGCCGGAGTTGCGCTCAGCCAGATAGACAATGTCTCGCCTGATTTGGGGCAGGGCTATATCATTGATAGCTTCATGGTTGTCGTCTTCGGCGGCGTCGGCAATTTGTGGGGCACGCTAGTTGGCGCACTATCGCTTGGCGTTGCCAGCAAATTTTTGGAACCTTATGCAGGGGCGGTGTTGGCGAAAATCCTCGTGTTGGTGCTCATCATTCTCTTCATTCAAAAGCGTCCGCGTGGCCTGTTTGCTCTCAAGGGAAGGTCGGTGGAGGTATGATTTCGTATCGGCTTTTTTCACGAACAACCCCGCTCGGCATCCGCCTTATGCTCGGGTTCTTGGCATTGTTGGCAGTGCTTGTGCCGCTGCTTAATTTAGCTTTGAGCCCCGACAATCCGCTGCATGTTCCGGCCTATGTTGTGGCGCTGCTCGGCAAATATCTTTGCTATGCGCTTTTGGCATTGTCGCTGGATTTGGTATGGGGCTTTTGTGGCATTCTCTCGCTCGGGCATGGCGCGTTCTTTGCGCTTGGTGGCTATGCCATGGGTATGTATCTTATGCGCCAGATCGGCGCGCGCGGCTCCTATGGCAATGCACTGCTGCCGGACTTTATGGTGTTTTTGAATTGGAAAGAGCTGCCGTGGTTTTGGTACGGCTTCAACCACTTCTGGTTCGCCGCTCTCATGGTGCTTCTCGTTCCGGGAACAATCGCCTTTTTGTTTGGCCTCTTTGCCTTCCGCAGCCGCGTTACAGGCGTATATCTGTCTATTATCACCCAAGCGCTGACTTATGCTTTGCTACTGGCATTCTTCCGAAACGAAATGGGCTTTGGCGGCAATAATGGTTTGACGGATTTCAAGGATATTCTCGGTTTTGATATTCAGGCCAGCACCACCCGCGCGGTTCTGTTTTCCGCAAGTGCGTTGGCGTTGGCGCTCGGGGTGATTATCACTTGGGCCATCACAACTTCCAAATATGGCAAGCTGCTTATTGCTGTTCGGGATGCCGAAATGCGCACGCGGTTTCTGGGCTACCGACCGGAAAATGTGAAGCTGTTTGCTTTCACTGTGTCTGCCATGATGGCAGGTGTGGCGGGCGCGCTTTACGTGCCGCAAGTTGGCATCATCAATCCGGGCGAATTTGCGCCGGGCAACTCCATAGAGATCGTGATTTGGACCGCAGTCGGCGGGCGCGGTACGATTATTGGGCCTATCGTTGGCGCTTTGCTGGTCAATGCCGGTAAGAGTTGGTTCACAGGAATTTTGCCGGAGTTTTGGTTGTTTGCGCTTGGTGCGCTTTTCATCGGCGCTACCATTTGGTTGCCCAAGGGCGTAGTTGGCCTGTTCACAAAATTGGGTTCAGCAAAGGCAAGGCCGCTTAAGCAGGCTGCCTTGCCCGAACCCGCACCGGCAGAATAGGAGAGACAAATGGCCCGCAAAGAAAGCCTGCTCTACCTTGATGACGTATCGGTATCATTTGATGGATTTCGCGCCATTAACAACCTGTCCTTCATCCTACAGAAGGGCGAAATGCGCGCCATCATTGGACCCAATGGTGCCGGCAAAACCACGATGATGGACATCATCACCGGCAAGACCAAGCCGGATAAAGGCGAGGTATTTTTCGATACGAACGTGGATCTCACCAAGCACGATGAGGCAGAAATCGCGCAGCTTGGCATTGGTCGAAAGTTTCAAAAGCCAACTGTGTTTGAAAGCCAAAGCGTGGAAGATAATTTGCTTTTAGCACTCGCCGGTCCACGCACAGCGTTCAAGGCACTGTTTCACAAATCCAGCAAAGCTGAGGCCGACCGCATCACGGAAATCTTGGCGACCGTCCGGCTAGAATCCCGTCGCTACGAACTGGCTGCGAACCTCAGTCACGGGCAAAAGCAATGGCTCGAAATCGGCATGTTGCTGGCACAAGATCCAAAGCTACTTTTAGTCGATGAGCCCGTCGCGGGCATGACCGATTCTGAAACGGTCGAGACTGCAAGGCTTCTCAAAGAGATCGCCAAGACGCGATCGGTTGTGGTGGTTGAGCATGATATGCACTTCGTGCGCTCGCTTGGCGTCAAGGTTACTTGCTTGCACGAAGGCTCGGTTCTGTCCGAGGGCAGCTTGGATTTTGTCAGCGCCGATGAGCGCGTCATCGAAGTTTATTTAGGGAGATGACGATGCTCGTGGTCAACAAAGCAGTGTTGCATTACGGCGCGGCTGAGGCGCTGCGCGGTGTGAGCATGGATGCCAAGGCGGGGCAGATTACTTGCATCTTGGGTCGCAACGGCGTGGGTAAAACCAGCCTGATGCGGGCCATTGTCGGGCATCATAAATTGACCAGCGGCACAGTCTCATTTGATGGTGTTGCGCAAGATGGTAAGCCACCGCAAGACCGCGCGCGTGGCGGCATCGGCTTTGTGCCGCAGGGCAGGGAGATTTTCCCGCTACTCACCGTTTCGGAGAATTTACAGACGGGTTTCGCTGCTGCTCCGTACGGTTCTCGTGCGATCCCCGACCATGTTTTTGAGCTGTTTCCGGTGCTGAAAAACATGCTCCACCGCCGCGGCGGCGACCTATCAGGTGGCCAGCAACAGCAACTCGCCATTGGCCGCGCGCTGGTGATGCGGCCGAAATTATTGGTGCTGGATGAGCCCACCGAAGGCATTCAGCCGTCCATCATTAAGGACATAGGCCGAGCGATAAAATACCTGCGCGATACCGCTGGTATCGCCGTGGTGCTGGTCGAGCAATATCTCGATTTCTGCAGGGAGCTAGCCGATCAAGTTCACATCATGGATCGCGGCCAAGTGGTGCATTCCGGACCTGCGGCAGATTTAGACCGCGCCGATGTTAGAGCGCATTTAACGGTTTGACCCGTTACGCCTGTTTGGCTTCGATATACGCAGAAAGCGCTTCAATATCGCCTTTTCCTGTGACTAAACCAGCCTTTGTGCGCCGCCATAATATATCATCGCCCTCCATGGCCCACTCATATTCCATCAGATAATCAACTTCAGCTTGGGTTAAATCTGGTCCGAATTGCTGCCCAAGATCGTCTAAATTTTTTGCAACTCCAAGCATCACAAAGACATTTGTACCATAAAGACGCGCCAGTCTTATGGCTCGCCTTGCATCCAAAAATGGGTAGGTGCCGCGTACTTTTGCTACCAAAGCATCAAAACCCTGTACTGGAAAATTACCACCGGGCATTGCCGCTGAAATAGTCCAAGGCACCCCCTTTTTTCCGAGAACGTCTTCAATCTTTTCCAGCACATGCTCCGCCAAACGGCGAGATGTGGTCAATTTTCCGCCAAAAACGTTTAGAACCGCACCTTCTTGAGCACTTCCTTCGACTTTCAAAACATAGTCCCGCGTCGCCTCTTGCGCTGAGTTTGCGCCATCGTCGAATAGCGGACGAACACCGGAATAGGTCCACACTATATCCGCAGGTTTAATGGGTTTTGCGAAATATTCGGATGCGGCATCGCATAAATATGTGATTTCGCTTTGCGAAATTTCAACGTTCGCGGGGTCGCCGAGATAGTCCTGATCTGTCGTCCCAATCAGCGTAAATTCACGCTCATAAGGAATGGCAAATATAATTCTGTTGTCTGCATTTTGGAAAATATAGCAGTGATCATGGTCAAATATCTTCGGCACAATTATGTGGCTGCCTTGAACAAGGCGGACATTGTGTACATCATTTTTGCCGAACGCATTGCTAATAACCTGGTCCACCCAAGGACCGGCTGCATTGACCAGCATCCGAGCGTGGATAGTCTCAATTTTGCCAGTGCGGCGATCTTCTATGTCAACTTTCCAAATCCCCTCATGACGTCGAGCGCTCACAACTTTCGTTCGGGGTCGGATAGTCGCGCCGCGCGTTGCCGCATCTTGCGCATTCAGTACCACTAGCCGCGCATCATCCACCCAACAATCTGAATACTCAAAACCTTTAGTGAATAGTTTTTTCAGTGGTTTTCCGGTTACGTCGCTGGTCATATCCAATGTCTTGGTCGCAGGAAGAAGTTTACGCCCACCGAGATTGTCATACATAAAAAGCCCAAGGCGCAGCAGCCACGCCGGGCGCAGGCCCTTATGGTGGGGCAACACGAAGCGAAGCGGCCAGATAATATGCGGCGCGTTGGCCCATAGCACTTCGCGTTCCATCAAAGACTCGCGCACCAGCCTGAATTCATAATGCTCTAGGTAGCGAAGACCACCATGTATTAGTTTTGTTGCAGCGCGTGATGTGCCTGATGCAAGGTCATTCATTTCTGCCAAAAATACAGTATAACCTCGGCCAACTGCGTCGCGGGCAATCCCGCACCCATTTATGCCGCCGCCAATTACAAATAAGTCATGTACTTCCATATCACGCTACATCCGCTTCGGCCAAATTTGTGGCCACAACTAACTGCACATTATTGGCGGCGCAAATCGCAACAATTTCGGGCGATGGGTCTAAATCAGTAACAAAAATATCGACCATAGAAATGTCTGCAATACGAACTGGAGCCGTGCGCTCAAACTTCAAGCTGTCGGCCACAAGTATGGTCTGACGCGCGTGATTAATGATTGCTTGACTGACCTTCACCTCGCGAAAGTCATAGTCCAAAATAACACCCTCATGATCGATCGCGGACGCGCCGATAATTGCGAAGTCGACCTTGAACTGCTTGATAAAATCTACAGTTGCTTCACCGACAATACCGCCATCCGCATGGCGCACCACACCGCCAGCTATTACGACTTCGGCGGACGGAACATCACGCAAGATATTGGCAACATTGATATTATTGGTAATGCACATCAAACCCTGATGGCGACGCAGTGCCATTGCTACCTGCTCTGTCGTCGTGCCGATATTGAGAATGATGGAGGCATTATCGGGAATGAGTTTTGCTGTCGCCGCGCCAATAAGGGCCTTACTGTCAGTTGCTAGCATCCGCCTTGCATCGTAGGCAAAGTTGGTGACCCCCGAAGGGTAAACCGCGCCGCCGTGAACTCGCTGTAAGAGCCTGCGGTCGCACAAATCATTTAAGTCCTTGCGGATGGTTTGTGGTGTGACATCAAAGTGCGAAGACAGGCCATCAACATCAACCCTTCCACGGTTACGCGCAAGATCTAAAATATCTGTCAGCCTAGGATGGAGCGGCTCCATATGCATATTCCTAAATTTTCGTTTTATTTCTTTTTTACGCAATAACGAATGTTTGCAAGTAAAAAATGCATATATTGCAGTGCACAATGACAAAATAGGTTTTTTGAAGTTCGAAAATATTCACTTGACCTTCCTGATTTTTCATTTCAGTGTTCATAAATCCGAAATTACGGATGGCAACGGGAGCTTGCCAAATTAGTCTGGCGAGATACGCAACGGAGGAGACACCAATGAAAAGATACCTTTTGGTATCAGCGGCGGCGCTTGCGCTATTCGCTGGGGCCAGTTCAAGCTGGGCCGATGAGGCGGCAGCGAAAAAGTGGATTGATAGCGAATTCCAACCTTCTACCCTGTCCAAAGATGAGCAGATGAAGGAAATGCAGTGGTTTATCGACGCTGCCAAGCCATTCGCTGGAATGGAAATTAATGTGCTGTCGGAATCAATTCCGACCCACACTTATGAATCAACAGTGCTTGCAAAGGCATTTGAAGAAATCACAGGCATTAAGGTCAATCACC
Organism: Phyllobacteriaceae bacterium; assembly: GCA_043744175.1. Classification (GTDB taxonomy): domain Bacteria; phylum Pseudomonadota; class Alphaproteobacteria; order Rhizobiales; family Rhizobiaceae; genus JANMEX01. The sequence goes on along the minus strand of JAYTVD010000179.1, from coordinate 26,804 downwards.
AGATTTTGGGAGAAGGCGAAGTCGTGCAAGCTGTGCAAACGCAGATGCAAACCAACCGCAATCTCTATGATGGTTACATCAACGATTCCGATTTGATCGGTACGCATTCTCGTCTGCAATCGGCAATTAACCTCACGGACTGGATGGCCGGCGAGGGCAAGGACGTAACAAATCCGATGCTCGATTTACCGGACTTTATGGGCCTAAAGTTCACTACTGGCCCTGATGGTAAACTCTGGCAATTGCCTGACCAACAGTTCGCAAACCTTTACTGGTTCCGCGCAGACTGGTTTGCAAGGCCAGACCTTAAGGAAAAGTTCAAGGCTAAATATGGCTATGAACTTGGCGTACCGGTAAACTGGTCTGCATATGAAGATATCGCTCAGTTCTTCTCGGAAGATGTCAAGGAAATCGACGGTGTAAAAGTCTATGGTCACATGGACTACGGCAAACGTGCACCCGACCTTGGATGGCGCATGACAGATGCGTGGCTTTCGATGGCTGGTGAAGCCGACGTTGGCCAACCGAACGGACGCCCAGTTGATGAATGGGGCATTCGCATGGAAAAGGACTCGTGCAACCCCGTCGGCGCATCAGTGTCACGCGGCGGCGGCACTAATAGCCCGGCTGCGGTCTATGCTGTCTCCAAGTGGGATGAATGGTTGCGCAAATACGCACCTCCGGGCGCTGCTGATTTGGACTTCTATCAGTCACTTCCATCATTGTCGCAAGGCAACGTGGCCCAGCAGATATTCTGGTACACAGCGTTTACCGCTTCGATGGTTGCACCCAAGAAGGACGGTAACAACACTGTTGATGATGCGGGCAAACCACTTTGGAAAATGGCACCATCACCACATGGTCCTTACTGGAAAGATGGTTCGCAACGTGGCTATCAAGACGTTGGTTCGTGGACATTATTTAGCTCTACACCCGTTCCACAACGCAAAGCTGCTTGGCTCTACGCCCAGTTTGTGGACTCTAAGACTGTTGACGTGAAGAAGAGCCAAGTTGGTCTTACCTTCATTCGCGACTCTACCGTTCGTCATCAGTCGTTCACAGACCGTGCGCCAGATCTGGGTGGCCTAATCGAGTTCTATCGCTCACCGGACCGCGTAGCATGGTCACCAACCGGTATCAATGTTCCAGACTATCCAAAGCTTGCTCAGTTGTTCTGGGAAAACATCGGTGATGTGAACTCAGGCGCGTTTACTGCGCAGGAAGCTATGGATCGTCTTGCCGGGCAGATGGACCAAGTTATGGGCCGTATGCAGGCAGCTGATGAGGCCAATCACACATACCATGATTGCGGTCCGCGTTTGAACAAGGAAAGTGATCCAAGTGTTTGGCTGAGCAAAGACCATGCTCCATGGGCAAAACTGGATAATGAAAAGCCGCAAGGCGAGACCATAGCTTACGAAGAGCTCGTAAAGCGCTGGGCAGCCAAGTAGTACCGGTCTCCCTAACCATCCGGGGCGTGGCAATTGCTGCGTCCCGGATTGGTGTCAATATCACTCTTACATAAATGGCGCGGGCACATGTCGCTTGAATTAAAAAATCTGTCAAAACGGGATGGTGCGAATATGCACATTTATCCTACTGATCTAAAACTAGAGCGTGGCAGTTTTAATATTTTGCTCGGCACCACTTTAGCTGGCAAGACCAGTCTCATGCAGTTGATGGCCGGTATCGCCAAGCCGACTGGTGGCGAGATTTGGTTTGATGGCAAAAACGTCACCAAAACGCCCGTTCAAAAGCGTAATGTGTCGGTGGTCTATCAGCAGTTCATCAATTATCCGAATTTCAATGTTTACGAAAATATTGCATCGCCACTACGAGTATTGCGGATGCCGGAAACTGAAGTGAAGACGCGTGTCGGCAAGTTCGCCGAGCTGTTACGATTGACCCCAATGCTCAGCCGCAAACCCTCTGAACTTTCCGGCGGCCAACAACAGCGTACCGCGCTTGCTCGCGCGTTGGTTAAAGATGCAGACTTAGTTTTGCTTGATGAACCTCTAGCAAATCTGGACTTTAAGCTGCGCGAGGAGTTGCGCGAGGAATTGCCGAAACTCTTTGCTGACCGTGATTGCATCGTCGTGTATGCCACGACTGAGCCTGTTGAGGCCCTACTATTTGGCGGTAGTACGGCGGCTATGAATGAGGGGCACATTAGCCAATTCGGGCCAACATTTTCGACCTACAATTCCCCGAATAATTTGACCACAGCACGCGTGTTTTCTGAGCCGCCTATGAATGTCGCCACAGTGCAAAAACGTGGTTCTAAGTTCTCTTTGGATGGCGTTAGCGAATGGGACGCAACAGGTGCCTACAAAGCGCTTGACGATGGCAGCTATAAATTCGGCGTTCGCCCACATCACGTCTCGCCTTTAGAAAGCGCTGGTGCAGTGAAGATCAGCGGCAAGGTGAAAGTCACCGAACTTTCAGGCTCCGAAAGCATCATCCACTTTGATATGCAGGGCAACCCTTGGGTGTCGCTCACTGGCGGCATCCATGGCTTCAAAGTGGGAGACAGCGAGGCGTTTTATATCGACGTTTCGCGTGGCATGTATTTTGACCACAACAACAATTTGATAAGGGCGTGAGGCACGACAATGGCTAAAATTACGCTCAATGATTTACGGCATTCGTACATGCCGGACCCAAAAACCCCGTCCGACTATGCGCTCAAAAAACTTGATGTTGAATGGCGTGATGGCGGTGCTTATGCGCTGCTTGGCCCATCTGGTTGCGGCAAGACCACATTGCTCAACATCATCTCTGGCCTGCTAATCCCAAGCCACGGGCAAGTATTGTTCGGCGATCGTGATGTGACTAAATTGCCAACAGATCAGCGCAACATTGCGCAGGTGTTCCAATTTCCAGTCGTTTATGACACCATGACTGTGTATGATAATTTGGCATTTCCGCTGCGCAATCGCGGTGTCGATGAAGCAACTGTGGACCGCCGCGTGCGCACTATTGCCGAAATGACCGATCTAACCGGTATGCTCAAACAACGCGCCTCCGGCCTTACTGCTGACGGCAAACAGAAGATATCGCTCGGTCGTGGATTGGTGCGAGAAGACGTAAATGTCATCATGTTTGACGAGCCGTTGACAGTCATTGATCCGCACTTGAAATGGCTGCTGCGGTCCAAACTCAAAGAACTCCACCAACGCCTCGGCACTACCATGATCTATGTCACACACGACCAAACAGAGGCGCTGACGTTCGCAGACCAAGTAGTAGTGATGAAGGACGGCGAAGTGGTACAAATCGGAACACCAGTAGAGCTATTCGAAAAACCACGTCATACTTTTGTCGGCCATTTCATAGGCTCACCTGGAATGAACATAATACCATGCACAATTAGTAACGGCATCGTTTCGGTTGGCTCAATGGCATTGAATGTTGAAAATGCTAATGCCGTATCGAAGATGAGTGGAAACTTTGAACTCGGCGTGCGTCCGGAATTTACCAGTTTTGCCAAAACTGGATTACCGGTAACCGTCGCCAAGGTAACCGAAACAGGTCGCAATCGCATCGTCGATGCGCGCCATAACGGTCGCTCTATTAAACTGATTGTGGATGCAGACGCGACCATTCCATCGGAGCAAGCATTCTTAAGTTTCGACAAGGCACATAGTCATATCTATGCTGACGGCTGGCTGGTGGAGCAAAAATCATGAACAAAACAGTCAACCAAAAGGCATGGTTCTTCGTGGCTCCCGTTCTCATCATGGTGGCGTTTAACGCGATCATTCCCTTGATGACGGTGGTGAATTATTCTGTGCAGGAAACGTTCGGCGATAATACATTTACATGGTCCGGTGTCGGCTGGTTTCAAGAGATATTGCATTCTGACCGCTTCTGGTCCGCCTTGAAACGACAGTGCTTTTTCACATTTTCAATTCTCTTGATTGAAGTCCCACTCGGCGTGCTGATAGCTTTGACGATGCCAAAAAAAGGCCCCTGGGTTTCCGTCTGCCTCGTGCTGATGGCGTTGCCACTGCTCATTCCGTGGAATGTTGTGGGCGCAATGTGGAACACTTTTGCGCTGCCGGGCGTCGGCCTCCTCGATCATATTTTGAATGGTATCGGATTTGACTATAATTACACCCGTCAACCCGGCGACGCTTGGTTTACCCTCATCTTGATGGATGTGTGGCACTGGACTTCGCTTGTTGTTCTGTTGGCCTATGCTGGTCTTGTTGCCATTCCAGATGCCTATTATCAGGCTGCGCTGATTGACGGTGCGAGTACGTGGAAAATCTTTCGTTTCATCCAACTGCCTAAAATGAAACGCGTGTTGACCATCGCTATTTTGCTGCGTTTTATGGATAGCTTCAACATTTACACCGAGCCTGTCGTTCTAACCGGCGGCGGCCCTGGTAATTCGACAACGCTGCTGTCCATTGACCTTGTTAAGATTGCGCTCGGCCAATTTGACCTCGGTCCGGCAGGCGCGATGTCACTGATATATTTCCTCATCATTTTGCTCACCAGCTGGATATTCTACACGCTGATGATGCGCAACGAAGCCCAATAGGAGTGCGGCATGAAAACGTCTAAATGGCTTGTGCCGTCTCTCTACATCGCATTTTTGCTATTGCCTATTTATTGGCTGGTGTCGATGTCTTTCAAAACCACCAATGATATTTTGGGTGAGTTCTCCTTCTTTCCGCGCAGCATCACTTTCGACAATTATCATGTCATCTTTACCGATCCTACTTGGTATTGGGGCTACATAAACTCGTTGGCCTATGTTTCAATGAACACCGTGATGTCAGTTGCGGTTGCGCTGCCTGCTGCATATGCGTTCTCACGTTATCGCTTCTTGGGCGACAAGCATCTGTTCTTCTGGCTGCTCACAAATCGCATGGCACCTGCGGCCGTGTTCGCGCTGCCTTTCTTCCAGCTCTACTCTGCTGTCGGGTTGTTTGATACCTACTGGGCGGTTGCGCTGTCGCATACGCTGTTCAATATCCCACTTGCTGTTTGGATTTTGGAAGGCTTCATGTCCGGCGTTCCTAAAGAGCTTGACGAAACCGCCTACGTTGATGGCCATTCGTTTTGGAGCTTCTTTTTGAAGATTTTTTTGCCGACAATCGCCGCCGGTATCGGTGTTGCCATCTTCTTTTGCTTCATGTTCTCATGGGTCGAATTGCTGCTTGCCAAAACGCTGACATCGGTAGCGGCAAAGCCAATCGCTGCGATCATGACCAAGACATCGTCCGGTTCAGGTTATCAGTTGGGGCTTTTGGCAGCAGCAGGTTCGCTTACGATTATTCCCGGTGCTATCGTCATCTATTTCGTTCGTAATTACATCGCCAAGGGCTTCGCGCTCGGTCGCGTATAAGGAGTTTCATCATGGGTCTTTCATGGATGGCGTGGACGTGGCCGACAGCGGCGTTCTTTATTTTCATCGCGCTGGCAATTGGCTCGATGGGCTACTGGGAATACAAAGTACCCGGTGGCGATCCGCGTCATGGTGTGTTTGGTCTGGATACTACGCGTGGCGACCGGCTGTTTATATCGCTGCTCGGCAGCGCATTCATCATGCTGGCATGGCTCGGGCTTTATGGCACGCCGCTCTGGGGCGGCTTGGCACTATGTATTGCATGGACGGTATTTGTATTCCGAAAGGTCTAGCCTCAAGCATTAATGATTTGGTTGACTTCCAACTCGCCAGTGAGGTGTAACAGGTCAGCTTTTGCTCCCGCCCGAAGCGTGCCGATAGATTGGTCTTGGCCAATGGCACGGGCAGGGGCCGATGTCGCCATAGACAGTGCATCGATGGTGCTTAGGCCAAGATTGTTCGCGGCAAAGCGCACCGTGGAAATCATATCAATATCCGCACCTGCTAGCGTTCCATCCGCTAATGTGAGCCGTCCACCATGGCGTAAAATTTTACGGCCATTGAGTTCAAACGATGTGATGTCGCTGCCAACCGTGGACATCGCATCGGTCACCAAAAACAATGCGCCGGGCTTGGCCTTTGCTTTAAGCGCCACGCGCAGTGATGCGGTGTGCACATGAAAGCCATCGGCAATGATACCGGCTGACACCAGTCCGCAATCCAGAGCGGCGCCAACAAGGCCCGGTTCGCGGTTGCCTATTTGACTCATGGCGTTGAACAAATGTGTGACCATGCTTGCGCCCGCCTCAAAGCACGCCATGGCAGTTTTGTAATCGCAATCTGAATGACCAAGACTAACGATAATGCCTTCATTGGTCATGGCGCGGATTTGGTCTGGTGTTACTGATTCCGGCGCCACGGTAGTAAGCAACGTTTTGAGTTTTTGCTTGGCGTTGAGTAACGCCAGCAAGTCCTTATCACCCATCACGCGAATGAGTTTGGGATCATGCGCACCTTGGCGTGCCGCAGACAAATGTGGACCCTCCAAATGCAAACCGGCAAAGCCCTGCACTTTGGCATCCTGCGCCTCAATTGCCGCCGAGACCGCTTTGGCCGTGACATGTGGCGTGTCAGTAATTAGCGTTGGCAATAGCGAGGTGGAACCGAAAGGGTGGTGCGCCGCACAGATGGTCTTTATGGCGTCTAGCGAGGGTTCATTATTGAGCATCCGCCCGCCGCCGCCATTGACCTGCAAATCAACAAAGCCGGGGCTCAAAATTCCTGTTCGACATACAATCTGCTTTGCATCTTGCGGCACATCGGGAAGCGGCATAATCGCCACAACCAATCCATGTTCCACTAACAAAGCACTATTTTGATGCGCAACATGCCCATCAAAAATCTGCGGTGCGATGTAGGCAGTCTTTGTCATACGGTTTCTGTTACTTTTCGCAAATGTGGTGGCTTGTCCGGGTTGAGCCCGCGATGGCGCGATAGCATTTCGACGAAGCTATAGAAAGATGCGATTTGCACCAATGCGTCAGTCAGACCATGGCCGGTGGAGGCGAACGGTAAATGTGTGGCGCGGCTGGCTAGCGCCGAGGTGACAAAAACGCTGGCGCCTTGGTTTACAAGGTTTTCGCAAATGGCCAGCACATGCGGCTCGCTCTTGTCACGCGCGCATAGTGCCAACACGGGGAAATTTTTGCCAACGATGGAAATCGGTCCGTGCATAACCTCGGCAGCAGAAAAGGCCTCGGCGTGCATTCCGCTGGTTTCTTTGAACTTCAATGCTGCTTCCGCCGCGATGGGGAGTGAGGGGCCACGGCCCAAAATATACAGCGATGAATGACCATCGAGTGCATAAAGCAAAGGCGACCAATCGCAGGTGATGGCTTGCCCAAGAGCAGCGGGCAGCGCATCAATCGCCGTTTTCAACGTTGCATTGCCGGTCCATGCTGCCAATATGAGCATGCCCGCGACGGTGGAATTGACAAAGGATTTTGTGGCCGCCACAGAAAGTTCAGGCCCCGCTAACATGTCTAAGCCATGGGCGGATTCGGCTACCAACGGCGAACCGATCACATTGGTGAGCGCAATCGTGAGACTGCCGCCGCGCCGCGCATTCGCGGCCATGGCGATGATATCGGGGCTTTTGCCGGATTGCGAAATGGCAAAGGTAGCGCTGTCCGTCAACCGCATTTGCCGCCCATAAACAGAGGCAATCGATGGTCCGAGCGAGGCAACAGGAAGACCCGTTTCCAACTCAATTGCATACTTCAAAAACGCCGCAGCGTGGTCTGACGATCCACGTGCGATCGTCGCAATGAAGACCGGATCAACCTCGCGCAGGTGGGCAGCGATAGTTTCTACCTCACGCACTGATGCACTGATAAGGCGTCGCGCTGCATCTGGTATTTCCTCAATCTCGCTGCGCATACGCGATTTCAATGTAGGGGCACTTGCCATCGTCTTATTTCCTTAAAGCCGCAGCTCAGCTACAAAATCATACGCATCGCCGCGATAGACCGAGCGTGTGAACTCCACCACGCGGCCAGATGGTAAATATGAAATGCGCTCGATTTTTAAACTCGCTGATCCGGTCGGCACGTCTAGAAGTTTGGCGTCGCCTTCATCCAGACTGATAGCCGAAATGCGCTGAATGGCACGAACGGGGCGGCAGCCATTGGCTTCCAGCGCGGCATAAAGTGAAACTTCCACCATCTCAGGATTGGGCAGGGAGTTGGACGACATCGCCGCGCGCTCAATCGCAAGCGGGGTATCATTGGCGATACGCAGGCGGTTCACCCGCGCCACGCGCTCACCTGCACCAAGACCTAGCACCATGGTTTCGTCAGGTGATGGCGAGAATATACCGCGGTCTAGCCACATGGAACGCACGCTCTTGCCGCGCCGCGCCATATCCTCGGTGAACGAAGTCAATTGTGAAAGTGATTGTTCAACGCGGTCAACCTTGGGCGTGACAAAAGTGCCGGATCCATGACGCTGTACCAAGAGGCCGTGCTGCACCAAATCCTGTACCGCTTTGCGCACTGTGACGCGGGAAATCTCTGCCATTTCAGCAATATCGCGCTCGGATGGCAGTGCCTCTCCAGGCTTGATGACGCCGGCACGAATAGCCGTCTCGATGCGTCGCGCAAAACGCAGATACATCGGCCCCCCCAGCGAGGCAATATCAAGCTCTGGCGCGAACACGCGGCTGATAGGATCAGGCATCGTCAGGCTTTCCAATTTCTGCAAAAACACAGAGTTTTGCTCCAAAAGGGGTTGTTTATGGAATAATACCAATAAAATACCAAATGCCAAGTGTTAATTTTTGGAGACGTCCTGCAATGGTCTAACCTACTGATATAATACAAAAATAAGTGTGAACTGACAAAAATATTAATGAAAGTTAATTTTTCTGCTTGCCAAGTGGTATTTTTTTGGCATTATATCTAACAAGAGGGTTTGAGATGAGCGCTGTCACAACTGAATCGAGCAATAGCCGGAGTGCTGGTATTGACCAGCGCGTTCCTATTGATGCGCTCGGACTATTGTTGGATGGGCAAATTGCTGCTGCAACGAGCGTACGCGACACCCTTCCTGCTATCGCCGAAATGGCACAAGCTATGGCGCGAACTATCAAGAATGGCGGGCGTTTATTCTACGCAGCCGCAGGCAGCTCCGGTCTAATGGCCATGGCCGACGCGCTCGAAATTCCCGGCACATTCGGCATTCCGATGTCGCGAATAGTAGTGCTGTTTGCGGGCGGTATTGATGCTCTTCACGATATGGTCGGCGGTGTCGAAGACGATGTTGCCCGTGCTAAAGCCGACGTACTGGCACATAATATCTCGACAAAAGATTTCCTCATTACGCTGTCCGCCAGTGGTACGACGCCTTATGCGCTGGCCATTCTTGAGGTTGCCAAATCTGTCGGTACGAAAAGTGCAGGCATTGCTAATAACGCGGGCTCTCCGTTATTAAACGATAGCGACATCAAGGTCTGTTTGCCGACGCCTCCCGAAGTTCTAGCAGGCTCCACCCGCATGGGGGCGGGTACGGCACAGAAGATCGCGCTCAACATGGCCTCCACTTTGATGGCTATTGAGCTGGGCCATGTTCATGACGGTTTTATGGTCAATGTCAGGGCCGACAATATCAAACTCATTCGCCGCGCCAAAACCATTGTCGCGACAATATCCGGCTGCTCGGAAGATGAGGCAGGCCGGGTTCTTGAACTGGCAGACGGCGATGTGAAGCGCGCGGTTCTGTTGTCCTCTGGCATTAAGACCTTGCCGCAGGCCGAAATACTTCTCGAACGATCGGGGCAAAAGTTGCGCCCCGCGCTTTCGGAAATAAACCGCGCAACAAGCGCGGGTGCATAACCCAACACCAACAGTGGAGAACGAACTATGACGTTAAGACTCTCAAAATCACTTTTGCTTGCAACAGCACTCTGTGGAATATCCGCACCGGCTTTTGCAGAGGATGTAACACTCACCATCGAAAGCTGGCGCAATGATGATCTGGCCATTTGGCAGGATAAGTTAATCCCTGCATTTGAAGCTAAGAACCCCGGTATTAAGGTGAAATTCACCCCGTCCGCGCCGACTGAATATAACGCGGCGCTGAACTCTAAACTCGAAGCTGGTTCCGCTGGCGATCTTATCACCTGCCGTCCGTTTGACGCTTCGCTGGCGCTTTACGACAAGGGCTACCTTGCCTCGCTCAAAGACCTTGAAGGCATGAAGAATTTCTCTGATGTAGCTAAATCCGCTTGGATCACTGACGATGGTGCAAACCCGTTCTGCGTGCCGATGGCGTCAGTTATTCATGGCTTTATCTATAACAAGGATGCCTTTGATAAGTTGGGCATTGCTGCGCCGGCAACGGAAGCGGACTTCTTTGCAGCGCTCGATAAGATCAAGGCGGATGGTACTTATATTCCAATGGCGATGGGCACCAACGACCAGTGGGAAGCCGCGACGATGGGCTATAACAATATTGGCCCTAACTATTGGAAAGGGGAGGAAGGCCGCAACGCGCTGATTAAGGGCGAGCAAAAGCTGACCGATGCTGACTGGGTCGCGCCCTATGCAACACTGGCAAAGTGGAAGGCCTACCTTGGTGACGGCTTTGAAGCTCAGACCTATCCGGACAGCCAAAACTTGTTCACGCTAGGCCGTGCTGCGATTTATCCGGCTGGCTCGTGGGAAATCTCCGGCTTTAATACGCAGGCTAAATTCAAGATGGGCGCGTTTAACCCGCCAGTCGCAAATGCCGGTGACCAGTGCTACATTTCCGATCATACCGACATTGCAGTTGGCATGAACGCGAAGTCAGCTCATCCTGAGCAAGCCAAGGCGTTCTTGAACTGGGTGTCATCGCCAGAGTTTGCAGCGCTTTATGCAAACGCTCTGCCGGGCTTCTTCCCGCTGTCGAATGGTGAAGTGAAGTTGGATGATCCATTGGCGCAGGAAATGGTTTCCTGGCGCGGCAAGTGCAAATCGTCTATTCGCTCAACCTATCAAATCCTGTCGCGCGGCACGCCAAATCTCGAAAATGAGACATGGAATGCTTCTGCCAACGTAATCAAGGGAACTGAGACTCCCGAAGCCGCTGGCAAGCGTCTGCAGGATGGATTGGCATCGTGGTATAAGCCACAAATGGCGAAATAGTAGTTGCTCAAAATACCCTCTCCGCAAATGCGGGGAGGGTTTTCCATAATCACAAGAAATCTCAGGAGGGGACTATGGCGAACATATCTAACGCCCGTCCAGCCACGCGCTGGTATATCGCTGTGTTCTTGGCCCCTGCGGTTTTGGTCTATACGATGATTATGATTGTGCCGCTGTTTGGCACGTTGCAAATGTCATTTTTCAAAAATGGCGAAGGCGGGCTGGCGTTTTCCGGCCTTGAAAATTTCCGCACACTGTTTGGCGATGTGCGCTGGTCGGCATCGTTTTGGAATGCGCTCGGCAATAATTTTTGGTTCTTTATAATTCACATGTTGGTGCAAAATCCGATTGGAATTTTGCTTGCGGCGTTGCTTTCAAACCCACAGCTACGTCTGCGCAATGCCTACCGCACTTCAATCTTTTTGCCGACGCTGCTGTCCTTTGTCATCGTCGGTTTTATCTGGAAGCTTATATTGTCACCCATTTGGGGCGTGGCGCCAAATCTGCTCGATGCGATTGGCCTGAAAAGTCTGTTTGCTCCTTGGCTGGGGAAAGAGGCTTATGCACTCACCACTGTGGCGCTGGTCTCAGTTTGGCAGTTCGTCGGCATACCCATGATGTTAATTTATGCAGCTCTTCTGTCTATACCCGATGAGGTTTTGGAGGCTGCTGAGTGCGATGGCATCACTGGCGCATCGCAGTACTGGAAGATCAAACTGCCGCTGATATTGCCGACAATAGGTATCATTTCCATCCTTACATTTGTCGGTAATTTCAACGCGTTTGACCTAGTTTATACGATGCAAGGTGCGCTGGCGGGGCCGAATTATGCAACGGATATTTTGGGCACTTTCCTCTACCGCACCTTCTTCGGGTTCCAATTGCAAGTGGGCGATCCAAACATGGGCTCAACGATTGCCTCGGTGATGTTCCTCATCATCTTGACGGGCGTCTGCGTCTATTTGTTCTTCATCCAAACGCGCATGCGCCGCTACCAATTTTGAAAGGGATGCAACCATGAGCATCGCAACATCATCCCGTTCAAGCAGCATTTCTGCTCATCTGGTGTTAGCAGGCTACACGCTGCTTTGCCTATTTCCCGTCGTTCTCGTTGTAATGAATTCGTTCAAAACCCGCAACGCGATTTTCTCTTCGCCGCTCGCGCTACCGACCCGCGAGACATTCAGTTTGGAAGGCTATCAGACTGTAATCGCGCAGGGTGATTTTTTGCACTACTTCCAAAACAGTCTGGTCGTCACCGTAGCCTCACTGTTTTTCATCCTGTTGTTTGGTGCTATGGCAGCGTTTGCGCTGTCTGAATATAAGTTCAAGGGCAACAAATGGATGGGGCTGTATCTGGCGCTCGGTATTATGATTCCCATACGTCTTGGCACCGTGGCTATTTTGCAGCTGATGGTGAAATCAGGCCTCGTCAACACGCTGACGGCACTGATATTGGTCTATACGGCGCAAGGCCTGCCGCTTGCGGTTTTCATATTGTCCGAGTTTATGGGGCAGGTTTCCAATGATTTGAAACATGCCGGCCGTATCGACGGACTTTCGGAATATGCAATTTTCTTCAAACTCGTGCTGCCGCTGGTGAGACCAGCAATGGCGACTGTAGCCGTCTTTTCAATGATCCCAATTTGGAACGATCTCTGGTTCCCGCTGATTTTGGCGCCTGCTGAGGAGACCAAAACTGTGACACTGGGCGCGCAGGTGTTCATTGGTCAGTTCGTTACCAATTGGAATGCGGTGCTGTCTGCCCTGTCGCTGGCGATACTACCGGTGCTTATTCTATACGCAATTTTCTCACGCCAGCTTATTCGCGGCATTACCGCAGGAGCTGTTAAATGAAACCTGTTCGCGTTTTAGTCGCCGGACTTGGCAATATGGGCCGCAGCCATGCGCTTGCCTATCACAATAATCCGGGCTTCGAGATTGTAGCGCTCGTCAACCGCTCCAAAGTGGGGCTTGTCCCCGAGTTACGGGGATACACTTTGCGCGATGAATTTTTGAACGCATTGAGTGAGTTCAAACCTGATCTTTGCTCCATAAACACCTATTCCGATAGCCACGCCGAATTCGCCATTGCCGCAATGGAAGCGGGGTGCCATGTTTTTTTGGAGAAACCGATGGCGACCACGGTAGAAGACGCGCGGGCAGTGGTGGCTTGTGCCAAGCGGACTGGCAAGAAATTGGTCATCGGCTATATTCTGCGCCATCACCCTTCTTGGATCAGGCTAATCGCCGAGGCGCGGGCGCTTGGCGGGCCGTTTGTGTTCCGCATGAATCTTAATCAGCAGTCTGCGGGTGCGCATTGGGAAACCCATAAGCAACTGATGAAAACCACCCCGCCAATTGTCGATTGCGGCGTGCATTATGTTGATGTGATGTGCCAAATTACCGACTCAAAGCCAAAGCAAGTTCGCGGTATGGGCCTTCGTCTCTCGAACGAAATCGCACCGGATATGTATAATTATGGCCACCTGCAGGTGCTGTTCGAAGATGGATCGCTTGGCTGGTATGAGGCCGGCTGGGGGCCGATGATGTCCGAAACCGCCTTCTTCGTCAAAGACGTGATTTCCCCCAATGGCTGCGTTTCAATCGTTGTCGATGAAAGCGCCAAGTCCGCCGATATTGATACCCACACCAAGACCAGCGTTATCCGCAGGCACCTAGCTGCGACCACGCCTGACGGCAAATTCGCGCGCGAAGACGAGTTGCTTTCGATGGAAGGCGAGCCGGACCATCAGGGCCTTTGCGACCGCGAGCAGGCCTATATGCTGCGCGCCATTACCGAAGACATCGACCTCACGCGTCACATGGACGACGCAGTGCAGAGCCTGAATATTTGCCTTGCTGCGGATGAAAGTGTCCGTACCGGCAAAGCGATTGACCTTTGAAAGGAACTTTTCTGTGGGATCACTAACGCTCAAAAATATCCGCAAAAGTTTCGGGACAGTCGAGGTGCTCAAGGGCATTGACCTTGAGGTCAAGCATGGCGAGTTCGTGATTTTCGTTGGCCCTTCCGGCTGTGGGAAATCGACGCTTTTGCGCATTATTGCGGGTCTTGAAGACAAGAGCGAAGGTCAGGTCATCATTGACGATGAGGACGTATCACTCACCCCTCCCGCCAAGCGTGGCATTGCCATGGTGTTCCAGACCTACGCGCTTTATCCGCATCTGACTGTGAAGGATAACATGGGGCTCGGACTCAAACAGGCAGGAACCCCGACAGGCGAGATTAACAGCCGCGTGGCCAAGGCATCCGGCATGTTGTCGTTGGATGAGTATCTGGCGCGCCGTCCGGCGGAACTGTCAGGCGGGCAGCGCCAACGTGTTGCCATCGGGCGGGCACTGGTGCGCGAGCCTAAGCTGTTTTTGTTTGATGAGCCGCTATCCAACTTGGATGCAGCGCTTCGCGTCAACACGCGGCTTGAAATCGCCAAGCTGCACCGCGACCTCGGCGCGACCATGATTTACGTCACCCACGATCAGGTGGAAGCCATGACATTGGCAGACCGGATTGTGGTTCTCAATGGCGGCAAGATTGAACAAATTGGCTCGCCGATGGAGCTATATAACAAACCTGCAAATAAGTTTGTTGCCGGCTTTATTGGTTCGCCGCAAATGAATTTTATCGAAGCGGCGAAAGTGGAAGACAGCGGCGCTGTCACTATTGGCGTGCGACCTGAACATTTGATACTGGATCGTAAAACAGGCGATTGGCATGGCCGCATTTTCCATGTGGAGCACCTTGGTGCGGATACGAATATCTATGTCGAATTGGATGAGGGTGGCATGATCACTGTTCGCGAAAACGGAGAGTCAGTTTATGATGTCGGCGAGACCGCGCATCTATCTGCGCTGGCCGGTAAACCTGTGTATTTCGATGCCGATGGTTTGACCATAACGAAGCGCTAGGTTTCACCGGTTACAGGTCCAGAGTCACGCTTCGCGGATATTCGCGCGGCGTCGGAGGCCTGCCGCGCACCAATGCCTCGATCCCATCGCGCGCCAAATCCAACGGTGACATTGCTGGGCGCGGGCGGCCGAATTTATCCCAATTTTCGCAACAGGCACTCATGATGCGCAAGTCTTGCGAAATTACTTTGCGCATTATGGGCACAAATAGCAGCGCTTTAATGTGCCCCAAACCATGGGCGTTGGGGCCAGTCATTACTGCAAATCCCTTGTAATGGTTTTCAGAAACTGGTGTAAAATAGAGCGTAGTCACGAGGCTGAGGCCAGTTGTGCCCCAATATTCCAGCTCGACAATTCCAGGCATTCTAAATGTGCCGACTGCTTTGGTGCGCGCTCCTTCAAGCAGACGGCTTAAGAGCCCGCCCTGTTTTTTCTCGCCCTCAAACTCCAATCGAAGCACATCATTTTGAAGCGTTGCGGTGATCGGCACGCGAGACTTTGCTGAACCATAGCCCCGGATAAGGCCCTTATGCACGAACAGCGTATGCACCGGTTCAAGCACATTTTCGACGGCATCTTCCAACGTGGTGTGCGCATCGCTTTCCAGTATTTTTCGGACATGGGGTTGGCCGTCCCATTTCGGATGATGGATTGGCAAAGCTGCCTTTGCGTCCGAAGTTACAAATATCAAACCAAACTCTTCCCGCACGGTAAACGGCTTAACGGCGCGTTTTTGCGTTGGCCCTTCGTAAAGGGGTATTTTTGTGCATTGGCCGGAGCCGTCAAAGCGCCACCCATGATAAGGGCATTCAATGTTGTCGCCAACTATTTTGCCCATCGAAAGCGGCGCGAAGCGGTGTGGACAAATGTCTCGTAAACAAGAAACGCCCGTTGGTGTGCGAAACAAAACCAATGCTTCGTTGTTCAGCATAACCCGCGCCGGCTTGTTACGCAGCTTGCCCGACTGCATCACCGGATACCAATAGACAGCTTTGTCATTCTGGCCGTTTGTCATCTTAAAGTTCCTGCGCGAATTTGATAGATGAAGGCATTGTCACGTTTGGTGAGTTGCTCGCTCAGCGCGTTGTTGATATGGATATCAGGCAGAGTCGTGCGCACCGGGTTCATAAATTCGCGCTCACAAAAGCGGGCATTTGGCGCCGCAACAGCTAATATTGAACGCCAGCAAGCATCATAATTTTCTTGGCTACAATAAGAGCCAAAGTCCGACAGCGAGAAACTATCGACGTTGTCTATTTTGTGCTGCGTCAAATCTGTTAAGCCGCCATCGATGATGCAAATGCGATCAAGACGCTGGCGAACTAAATCAATATTGGTCCCTGACACATGCAGCGGTAGCGCCTCGTTTGGCACATGTTTTCCGCGCAAAATCAATGATGCAAAATCTGAATTTCTGAAAAATTGTGAGTTGGCTGCACGGGCAAACGCGCTCGCCAGCCGCGTCTCCACCTCCTGTGGGGTGGGTAGAAAATCACCACCTGGTTCGCCAATAATATAGGTCCAGAACCAGCGCCGCCCCAATAGACGAATAGCGCTCCGCCACCAAAAATCATCAAATTTTACGCGCCATATCTCCGCCTGCATTTCCAGTATTCGCGCGGCAAACAACCGGTCGATATTTGACTGACGCAGCAGGCGCGTACCAAAGGCTCCGGCCTTTAGCACCCGTTCCCACAGACCAGCATACCAGATGCCCTCTTCAATTTGCTTCAATCTTAATGCCCAAAATGCCGCGCTCTCGGCGGATAAATATTCACCCACTCTGCGATAGAGCACTGTGCGGTTGGAGCAGTTAGTGATGCCGAGAAATGCAAGTAGTTCCTCATCGTTAAGGGCTTTGTAAGCAGCTATTTTTAAGCGCAGTAGATGGTTCTGCGCAGGGTTCATATCGAGTGCGATAATCTCCTTCGGATCTCCAAGTAGCATGTCTAGCACCCGTGCGCCGCTGCCTGTGAGGCAAACCATCCGCTGCGGCGGCGTGGCACAAAGCGCAGAAAGCTCGCTGTTGCTATCCTCGTTTGCTGAGGTGAAATTGAGTGAATTGAAAAACTTCACCGTTACACAGCCCCCGTGGTTTTATTTTCGACGCGGCGCAGCTTACGATCCGTCGGGGCAACTAGGTTTTGCTGAACTAACAGAAGGTGAACCACAGCCGCGCGGTCATCAAAGAGTGTTTTCAAAGAAACGAGCGCCGCATGTGTTACATTTTCTGGGACCGTGTCAGCCAACACCAACGTCACCTCATTCGCACCTGTTTGCCACAAGCGAAAATCTTGAATATTGCGGTCAGAATCAAGAATGGCGTTGCGCAGCACATCAGGCGTAATCATGATCGTACCGCCATTTCTTACAGGAAGGACAAAGCAATCATCGCTGCGCCCCACCACTTCGCTTATGGCTTGCAGAGGTGATCCGCAGGGGCAGCGCGCTGTTCGAAGACGCAGCAAATCATTCATACGGTAGCGAGCCATAATCTGTGTGCGTCGGGAAAAATCGGTGATAATTGGTGAGACGTGGCCATCGCCAACAGGTTCTAACTCAAAGTGCATCACGTCTTCACAAAGGTGCAATGTGCCGTGTTTACAGCTCACCGCTAGGAGCCCCTCAGTTGCCATATAGATTTGCCCGAGTTGCAGGGAAAACGCTGCTTCTATCGCTTTGTGATCGATAGGGTCCAGCATTTCCGCGGCTGAAAATAGTTTGCGCGGGTGTAGTCGGTCGGCGAATTGCGCGAGTTGGTGTAATAGTTTCGGGGGCGCAACGATAACTGTGGGGTTGAAATCCAGCAGCGTTTGTAGCCAATTTTCAAGCCCCTCTGTGACATCAAAGAACTTGAGTTTCAACAAACCAGCTTCATTGGCACTGTCATACAGTGGCGTGTTGAGGGGTAAAATGATAGCCACTCTTTCGCGCCGATACCAGAAGCCGGGTAGGGCTTTGGCCAGCAACGTGCCCAGCCATTGAAAGCGCTCGGCTTGCGAAATCACGAACAGACCGCGATTGCCGCTTGTGCCCGTCGACGCGCCGACGGTATAATTGCCGATCGACTTGGTGCTGCCAAACGCACGCCATCCGTCCGCCGTTGTAACGCGGGGAACGTTAAACCGGTGTAACGCGGCCATTAGATTGGCCTTGTCCATCACCGGTAACGCTGCAAGAGAGGTACCTATGGGAGCCTCGCTGTACTCACCGACTTGTTGAATCGTGCCAGATAAAAATGTCGCTAGTTTGCGCCGCTGGAACCGTTCGATGCTTGACGTCCTCCTCCAGAATAGCTGCCGAAGCCTGGCGACAAAGTAAGCTTGCGCCGCGATGCAAAGTCCCTGTGCGGGGCTCGTCATAATGAAACATCGCAGTCATGTGACTGCGGCTGATGACACAATAAAAAATCACTCCCGCTGGCCGCAAATGCGCGCACTTTCGCGGCGCTGCTGATTGCTGCTTTCGCATCATCATAGACCCAGGTTGCCGGAAATCCCGGTGCGCGATTTTCTGTAATGGTGCGGGGCAACCATTGCACATCTGTGGCATAAAGCAGAGGGCGAGGGCCTTCTGTAAAAAGTAGACCGCAATGTCCGGCGGCGTGGCCGGGCATATCAATGGAGAGCACGGAGCCATCTCTCAGTACATCATGCCCGCAGCCGAATGGTTCGCCAAGCTGGACCACCGGAAGTGTTTCAAAAATTGTCATACGCTCGACAAAATTTGCAGGTATCAATTCTCCGAACATACCGTGGCGAAAATTGGCAATTTTCCCCGATTGGATAAAACTCTCCCATACCTTGCGAGACAGCAGAAACTGCGCATTGGGGAAATCCCATAGGGCTGAAACATGGTCTGCGTGGAAATGCGTAATAATGATTGTCCGGACATCATCCGGCTGTATTCCTTTGGAATGCAAAAACGGTAGGACGCAATTGCCCGCAATCAAGCGTGGCCTCAGCGCGGCTGCGTAGGCTTTGAGTGCGAAGGATCGTTCGTTACCACTTGTCACACGCGGTCCGTATCCGGTGTCAATCAGCACTGGCCCTAGGATTTGGTGATCCAAAAATCCGTAGCGCACCTTAAGATCAATCATGCGCCATCGGCCGCCTTTAAGCAGCAAGCGCTCGGGCGCACGCACTGACGCACTGTTGATAAACACTGGCCTCATGTAGAATTTGACCGTGCTACAAATGTGCGGGCTATGCCTTTGTCGAAGTTTACCCTCGGTTTCCAATTTAGCATTTGTGCGGCCTTGCTAATATCCAAAGTCTGGCTGTAGGCGAGTATGCCGAGGCTATAGGCGGTAACGCGCGGCTCCGGATATCCAGGCATAAGACGGCAGGCAGTTTCCAGAACGCGTGCCGCCACCAGTGCCGGACGCACAGGTATTGTCTGCCAACGCAGAACAACACCGGCAAATGCGCAGGCCCGCTCAACAATGGCGCAAAGCGCGAGCGGTTCACCGCTGGAAATATTGAAAATCTCACCGTTAACGCCCGCCGCTGCATCCAGTGCAGCTATGATTGCAGACACCACGTCCTCAACATGGGTAATGTCAGTTTGCGCCACACCATCCCGAAACAAAGGCAGAGGGCCAGCGCGCGCAGCACGGACCAAACGTGGTAGAAGCGACGTATCGCCCTCGCCATAAATACCGCGTGGGCGTAAAATTATTGGTCCGATTTCGGATACCGCAAGCACCGCCAATTCAGCCTCGCGCTTGGTCCGCGCATAGTCATTCACTGGTGATGGCAGCGCCATCTGCTCGCTAATATATATCTGATCTGCAAACTGAAAATATACCGTTGGCGAGGAAATTTGGACAAAGCGCGAAACACCAATCTGCTTTGCTAAGGCGATAAGATTGGCGGTAGCGGTCACATTGGCACGGTCAAAATCTGCCCGCCGTCCCCAAGGTGATGTGAGCGCCGCACAATGCACAATGCCAGTGATGCCTTGCAGCGCTGTTGTTGTTTCTGCTGAAAAGGGTTCAGCAAGATCAAAGGCAACCGTATCAAAATTATTCGATGAAAGTGCAGCCAAATTTACAGCATCCCGCCCATTTGCCACAATGGTACGCCCTGCGTTGAACAAGGCGCTGCACACAGCCGCGCCAAGAAAGCCGGTGGCTCCCGTAACTAAAATGCGCTCGTGTTTTGTCTCGTCGGTCATGGTTCAGGCAATCATCGTAATACCGCCGAATGATACGCCGGCGGAGGTTCCTAACATCAGGACTTTCGCACCATGTGGCACACGTCCGGTCTGCCGCGCAATGTGTAGCGCGGTGGGAATTGATGCGGCAATCTGGTTGCCATGGGTGCGCGAAATATCGACTACTTGCTCTGTGCTAAACCCGCATTGGCGGATCAAATGCGCCAGTGCAAACGGACTTGCCTGATGGGGGATCACGACATCAACGTCACTTTCGCGCCAACCGACCTTTTGCAACGGGGCAGAGACAAACCGGTTAAAATGTTTGGACGTGATCTTGAAGAGTGCTTTGCCGTCCATGGCAAATTGCGCATGTGCTTCGAACGCCTCGCGTTCATTTTGAAAATCAAACCGCGTGCCACCGGCGGCGATTTGACATGCCTCGTAAGCAGACGGGTAAGTCTGAAAGCTGGCTTCGAAATAGGCGCTTGGATCATGCTCAACAACTGCTGCGGCGGCTCCATCACCAAAAAGGCCTGCAATTTCCGGCTGGCTTTGCCAAGGCAAAGCTCGTGTGGCAATTTCAGACGAAATAATCAGTCCACGCCGATAGCGCCCGGTGCTGAGCAACGCCGCAACTATCTCTAGGGCCGAGACGAAGGAAAGACAGGTCGAATTAATATCAAAAGCCGCTGCCCTGCCATCGGCAATGCCAAGGTGACGCTGATAGAGCGGTGCTGTTGCGGGCAGAGTTTGATAAGCAATACCGCAAGCACTGATGATGAGGTCTATGTCGCTTGCTTGCAAACCTGCCTGTTGGATAGCATCCCGTGCAGCGACAACGCCCATATCGATTTGGCTTTCACCATTCACAAAATAGCGTGATGTAAGGCCCGTCTCACCCTCAAACCAGCCGGGCTTTTTGCCGTACTGCTGATCGAGTTCGGACGACAGGCGGCATATGGCTGGTAGCGACATGCCGGTGCCAAGAATTTTAAGTGTCATATCCGAACCCGCCATAGTCACAAATGGTGAAGCTAGCGGCAGTTATGGCCGCAACCACCAAAAACGGCAATGAATGAATTACCGTTTTGGCGGTTGCGCCACAACGTTTTAACAGAATCTATTAGTGCGAATCCCGCTTCACAACGGAGCCGCGGCACCCCACAAGGAAGTCCAAATCCGCGCCCTTGTCGGCCTGCTGCACATGGTCGAGGTAAAGCCGCACATAGCCGCTCTTTGCCTCTTCCACGGGCGAAACCCAGACTGCACGCCGCGTGGCAAGCTCTGCCTCACTCACATCTAAGTGCAAGCGTCGTGCCGGAATATCGACCTCAATCATGTCACCGGTTTTCACCAACGCCAGCGGTCCGCCATCCGCTGCTTCCGGTGAGACGTGCAGAATAACTGTGCCGTAAGCCGTACCGGACATCCGCGCATCGGAGATGCGGATCATATCCTTGATGCCCTTCTTCAGCACCTTGGGCGGTAAGCCCATGTTGCCCACCTCGGCCATGCCGGGATAACCCTTCGGACCGCAATATTTCAGCACCATGATGGAGTTTTCGTCTATATCCAGACTATCATCATTGATGGTGCCATGAAAATCTTCGATGGATTCAAAGACATAGGCGCGGCCCTTGTGCTGCATCAAATGCGCGGAGGCGGCAGATGGTTTCAGCACCGCACCATTGGGCGCAAGATTGCCGCGCAGCACCGCAATGCCGCCGGATTTTACCAGCGCTTTGTCAACAGGGCGGATAACATCATCGTTCCAGTTCTTGGCGACAGAGACTTCCTCGCCGATAGACTTGCCAGAAACTGTAATCGCGTCATCATGCAGCAAGCCGCCTTCAGACAGCGCCTTGATGACAACAGGCAGACCGCCTGCGTAGAAAAACTCTTCCATCAAATATTTGCCGGACGGCTGTAAATTTACAATCGTCGGCACATCGCGGCCAAGGCGATCCCAGTCTGCAAGCGTCAAGTCAACGCCCACACGGCCCGCCATAGCTAGCAAATGTACGACAGCATTTGTGGATCCGCCAATGGCGCCATTGACACGGATGGCGTTTTCAAAAGCGTCCTTGGTCATAATGTCGGACGGCTTCAAATCATCCTTGACCATATCAACAATGCGACGGCCCGTAAGCTGCGCCATTACGCGGCGGCGCGAGTCCACCGCAGGAATTGCGGCATTGCCGGATAAAGCCATGCCGAGCGCTTCGGCCATGGACGCCATGGTGGAGGCAGTGCCCATTGTGTTGCAAGAACCGGGTGAGCGCGACATGCCTTGCTCTGCCTCTAGGAAATCCTCATTGGTAATTTCACCTGACTTCACCATTTCTGACATTTGCCAGAGCGCGGTGCCGGACCCGACATCTTGGCCGCGCCATTTGCCATTCAGCATAGGTCCGCCGGACACGAGAATGGCAGGAATATCAACACTGCCAGCGCCCATCAAAAGCGCAGGCGTTGTCTTGTCACACCCTGCAAGCAGCACTACTCCGTCCAGAGGATTGGCGCGGATTGCTTCTTCAACATCCATGGCACACAGGTTGCGATAGAGCATCGCTGTGGGGCGCAAGGCGCTTTCAGATGGCGAGAAAACTGGAAACTCCAATGGCAATCCACCCGCCTCGTACACACCGCGTTTAACGCGCTCCGCTAAGTCACGCAAATGTGCGTTGCAGGGTGTCAATTCAGACCACGTGTTGCAAATGCCGATGACCGGACGGCCATCAAACATATCAGCAGGAAAGCCCTGATTTTTCATCCACGACCGGTGATAAATCGCATCACGGCTAGTGCCGCCAAACCAATCTTGCGAGCGCATACGGCGCGGCCATGCGGCCTTTTTGAATGTCATGTCTCTCTCCCAAATTCTAAAACTAGATATAGATTAAACTGTTGATGACCGGGCCTCGTTGGCTGCCAATGCTTGGCGCACGTCGCGTTGCGCAGTGGAAATCAGGCGGCGCATTTGCAAGGCTGCCAAATCCTCATCCCCATTGACGATGGCCTCCACCACCTGACCATGAAGATTAAGCGAATTGCCCGGCTCGCTTTTGCGCCAACTTAACGAGAACGAAACCGACAGGCTGTTTTCAATCAACGCACCGAAAGAGCGCAAAATCGGATTGCCAGTGGATTCCAAAATCACGCGATGAAACGCCAAATCCGCTGCGATTAAATCTTTGGTCTCCTGCAAATTTTCCTTCATGCCCTCAAGCGAGTCCCGCAGTGCCGCTTTCTGGG
This sequence comes from Phyllobacteriaceae bacterium, assembly GCA_043744175.1. Classification (GTDB taxonomy): domain Bacteria; phylum Pseudomonadota; class Alphaproteobacteria; order Rhizobiales; family Rhizobiaceae; genus JANMEX01. The sequence continues at coordinate 3,419 of JAYTVD010000179.1, read as the reverse complement.
TTGAGGAAATGCGCGAGGCAGCAAGCCGCGCGGCCTCCGGCTCAATCATCAACCGCAGCTCATAAAGCGCGGTGATAAAATCCGCCGAAGCAGCGCTCGATAAATACCATTCCATCACTTCAGGATCGAGCATGTTCCATTCCGCAGGCGGGCGTACGCGCGTGCCCACCTTGGGGCCGACAGATACCAGACCTTTGGCCGCCAAATGGCGCACCGCCTCGCGCACCACGGTGCGCGACACGCTATATTCGGCTTGTAATTCAGTTTCGGTTGGTAGCGACATGCCGGAAGTTAGATTGCGGGCAATGATTTTACGACCCAATGTGGCCGCGAGCGAGAGCGTGAGGTTGGCAGACGCCCCTTCGGATTTCTCAATCTCTGCTTTGGCAATTATCATTAAGCGCGCCTCGAATTGTTCAATGGTACGATGATTGCGATAAATTATAAAAATATCAAGTGACAAAGTGCAAATAATCGCAATATAGTATGACCATTGAAATGGGAGAGCCTATCCGTGAACCACGCTAATCTTATTGGCGGCCAGTGGGTCGATGCTGGCAGCACACGTCCGAACATCAATCCGTCCAATACAAATGATGTGATTGGGCACTATGCGTCCGCTAATGCTTCTGCCGTGGATGCCGCTGTTATTGCCGCAAAAGCGGCGCTGCCTGCATGGGCATCCGCGTCACCGCAGGTGCGTTTTGATTTGCTGGATGCTGTCGGTAATAAGATATTGGCCCGCAAAGACGAGATTGGCCGTCTGCTGTCGCGCGAAGAGGGCAAGACGCTTGCCGAGGGCATTGGCGAGACCGTTCGCGCGGCGATGATATTCAAGTTTTTTGCAGGCGAAGCTTTGCGCATTGGCGGCGAGAAGCTGGCATCGGTGCGTCCCGGCATTGAAGTCTTGATCGACCGTGAGCCGGTTGGCGTCGTCGCTATCATTGCACCATGGAATTTCCCGATTGCCATTCCCGCGTGGAAAATCGCCCCTGCTCTTGCCTATGGCAACACCGTTATTATGAAACCAGCGGATCTCGTTCCCGGCTGCTCATGGGAGATTGCCAATATTTTGCATGAGGCTGGCTGTCCGGCAGGCGTGTTCAATCTGGTCATGGGCCCCGGCTCAACTGTTGGTCAGCGCCTTGTTGACCATCCCGAAATTAACGCGATTTCATTCACCGGTTCCGTTGGCACAGGCAAGCGCATTGGCCTTCGCGCCATGGAGCTTGGCAAGAAAGTGCAGCTCGAAATGGGCGGCAAGAATCCGCTTGTTGTGCTGGATGATGCTGATCTTGACCTGGCCGTAAACGCAGCCATCAACGGCGCGTTTTTCTCCACGGGTCAACGCTGCACGGCATCTTCGCGCATTATCGTCACGGCTGGTATCCATGATAAGTTTGTCGAAAAATTCACTGCCGCCGCGTTGGCGCTAAAAGTCGGAGATCCGTTGGATAGCACATCGCAGGTTGGCCCTGTGGTGGACGATAAGCAGCTCGCATCAAACTTGGCTTTCGTCGAGTTGGCTAAGGCTGAGGGCTGCACAGTTTCCGGCGGCGGGCGCGTTGGAACGGAGGGCTTTTTCCAACAGCCAGCCGTTTTCGCCAACGCCACTAATGCCATGCGCGTGTCACGCGAAGAAATCTTCGGCCCCTGCGCATCAGTTATCAAAGTCGCTGATTTTGCCGAAGCTTTGGCAACTGCCAACGATACGGAGTTTGGTCTCTGCGCAGGCATCTGCACCACCTCACTGAAGTATGCCACTGCTTTCCGTAAACAGGCGAAAGCTGGCATGGTCATGGTTAATTTGCCGACAGCGGGCGTGGATTATCACGTACCATTTGGCGGCACCAAGGGGTCCAGCTATGGTCCGCGCGAGCAGGGTAGCCACGCCCGTGAATTCTACACCACCGTTAAAACATCCTACGTTTTTGCTTGAGGCACTGAAATGACAAAACGTCCCTACACAGGCGTCTGGCCTGTCGCCCCGACCGCATTTAATGATGATGGCAGCCTTGATTTGGAAGGCATGAAGCGCATACTGGATTTGATGATTGACCAAGGCGTTGACGGCATCTGCATCTTGGCCAATTTCTCCGAACAGTTTTTGCTATCGGATGCCGAGCGCGAAACTCTGACCAAACTTTGCCTCGCACATATCGATGGGCGTGTGCCGGTCATCGTTACTATCTCGAATTTTGCGACGCAAATTGTTGAGGAACGCGCCCGGTTAGCCGCCTCACTTGGTGCATCGATGCTTATGATGATGCCGCCCTATCACGGCACTGGTTTGCGTGCCGACGAGAACTCGACCATCGAACATTTTCAGCGCGTCGGTAAAGCGGGCGGCATTCCCATCATGTTGCAAGATGCACCGCTTTCGGGCGTGCAATTGACCGTCACCCAAATCCTGCGCATGGCGCGTGAATGCGAGCACCTGCGCTATTTCAAAATTGAAACGCCTCAAACTGCCGGGAAATTGCGCGGCCTGATAGCAGAAGGCGGCGACCTCATCGAAGGTCCGTTTGATGGCGAAGAGGGCATCACGTTGATGGCCGATTTGAACGCTGGTGCGACAGGTTCCATCACATCTGCCATGATCCCCGATCTCGTGCGTCCCGTAGTGGTGAATTTCCGCGAAGGTCGCAAGGATGAGGCCATCGAAGGCTATCGCCGCATTCTGCCAGCCATCAATTTTGAAAATCGCCAATGCGGCTGGCGCTCGGCTAAAATAGCCATGAAACATGGCGGCGTCATCAAATCCGACTTCGGCCGCCATCCCACCAAGCCGGTACATCCAGAGACCGAACGTGAATTGATGGACCTGCTGCGCAGTCTCGATCCGCTGGTGCTGCGCTGGGCGAATTGAGATAAGTTTAAGAGCCTATAGAGGTTAAATACTTGGCCCATGCTCGCCACTATCGCGGCCAGCCGCATGACACTCGTGCATAATTTGTGATGGGAGCAGGCAAGGACGTCAGCGAGTGCGTGCCTACATTGCAAATGTCTTGGGCGGCATAGCAGTTATGAGACCTGTGCTATTTTTTGCGCCTCAATCTCGGAGAGAACGCAGTCGTACATGGTTTTTGCGGCAGGTGAGAGTTGTCTGTCTTTGACTGTGATCAAGCTGAAAGGCTGAATATTAATATCAAAGCCAAGCGGTAGAATTGCCAGTGTGCCGCTCGCATCATCACTGACAAATCGCTTAGCCACTTCGAGCGCGATAGGGCATATTGAATCAGATTCTCGCACCATTATCAGTGTCATCAGCAAGGACGAAGTGTTGATAATTCGATCTGGAAGTTGCGCGAGACGTGCCAGAAATAACCGTTCAATAGTGCGGTTCAAGAGTGAGCCCGTTGGCTGAAACACCCACTCATATTGATTAAGCGACGAGAGCTCTACATTCTGAAACCGCG
>JAYTVD010000178.1:0-3764 GCA_043744175.1 Phyllobacteriaceae bacterium | reverse complement strand
CGCGAGCCGGGCCGGATGCGCCTCTGCTTGGGGGTTCAACACCCAGCGGATTTCCCTTCCACCAGCAAAGCACCGGCCGTTGCCACAGACACTTGGATCATGAATTCCGTGTCCCCGTTGCAACGAGCAGAAGGATTATGCGGGAGGTTTGGGAGGTGGGGATAGAAATGATGGAAATTGTTTTAGATATTTTTATAATCGTAATTATTTCAATGAGTTAGGCCGAACAAAACTCTATGAGTTCTGCAAAACACCGTGGACAAAGTCAAAGCGCGACCCTTGGAGCCGTCGTCCTCGGCCACCGTGCCGAGGATCCAGCCAACGCCAAATCATGCAATTACCACCAACCGTTTCACCCCGGCCAAGCCCGCCCACATCGAGCCGACTGGATACTCGGCCCGGTGGCTGAGTATGACGATGCCGCGAGAGGTTGGCGTGGAACCACTAGGACAGAAGGTGGTCGGTAGCGCGCGAATTCGCCCCTCATCCGCCCTTCGGGCTTGCGTCGCGCGAAAGCCAAATCGTTGGCTTTCTTAAACGCGCTCCTCAATCTCCCCGATGAAGAATCGGGGGGAAGAAGACACCCGCCAAGGGAAGGCTGGAGCCACGATATTTCATGGACATAATCTCAAAATTACCGACTAGCGTCTTAGTGTTACGCCTAAATAGATGCTCGACGTGCTTTGTTTACGGGTGGCATCAGGCGTTAGGATGCGCTCGTGGCGCAGGCGGGTGTTGATTCCGACGTAGCGGTTGAAGAAGTAGGTTCCACCGGCTTCAGCAGACAGGATTGTCTCGCTTGGCGATGTGCTGGCATAATCGCGCCAGCCGAGGCCTAACGCAAAATTAGCTTCGAGATTTGGCCTTATTGTGCGGGTGAGTGTGGCGCTGGAGGTGTAAAGCACCGAGCCGCTGGATGTCGCCGATGATGCACCTTCGACAGTTGTGCCCAAGGCGAATGCCACGTTGGTGCCGCGTTGCGGCGACCAGTTTAGCGTGCCTTTCAGGTCCAAACCTGAGACGTTTTTCAAGCTGGCATCGTCGATGTTTTCCACAAGCCAACCAGCGGCAAGTTCACCTGATAGTTTTTCACCAAGATTGGCGGTGACACCTGCCCGCAGACCATAGCGCGTTGCCGAGCGGCGCAGGCCAGAGGCATCGACTGTGTGATCGTAAATCCTGCGCCCAAGTTCGGCCTCAAGGAAAGGTGTTAGCGCAGGCGATATGTCATAACCGGCGCGCAACGTGAGGCTTGCGAAAGTATTGTTGCGGTCGCTCTGCGGAACAGTAACGCCGAGCGAATCCACGGCGCTGCCATACATTTGGCGGGTGACTTGGCCGGTGGTCCTTATGGCGATCATGCCCGGATCATAAGCCACGCCTAATGATGCCCGCAGCGTATCTAATGTTGGCCGCGTGAACGGGCTGGTAAAACCGGTTGGCGCGGAGGCGGATTCCTTGCCGTGATTCCAACTTGCATCGCCGGAAATCTGCACAGCTGTTGAAACATCAATGCCGAAGTCAGCGGATAGCCCCAATGTCGGATCGGATACAGCTTCGCCGGAAAGCGTTTTGCGGAAACTGCCCACGGCCTCAAGATTGAGACGATGGCGCGACCAATTGGACTCGGCGCGCAGTTTTAGCTCCGTTTCGGACAGCACCGCGCTTTTGCCATTGGCTGAACTATCAGCATTGCTGGTCCATGTGAGGCCTTGTTTGAGCGTTGGGCGCAGCGTGAATTCATCGGCCGTGATGCCCGGTGCATCGTAGGTCTCTTTGTCTTGGAGCTTGCCATTACCCTCAATCGAGCCGACACGGATATTGTCTTTGACTGCGCGGCCATTAGTCTCGCGCTCGCTTGCACCATCGCTAATGGTGCGAGTGGCGGGGTCTGGGACCTCGCCTTCGAGCGGCGCTACCGAACCCGTGGTGGTAACATCCTCGCGCGGAAATCCGCCTGTTTGCATCGTATCCACTACAGGCGAAGCATCACTGCCAAGTGTCGGGTCTTGCGCCGATGTTAACTCCGGCTTCTTTGCTGGAATGGCGATATTAGGTTGCTGTGATGGCAAGCCATTTTGGCTGATATCCGCCTCGTTAGGGTCGGCATTCGGGTCCAAATTTGTTGGCTCATAGCGCGGCAGTGGCACCACATCGGGAACGAGAACGGACGTTTCCAGTTTGGATTTTGGCTTCTTCTTTTTGAGTTTTGACAGTGTTTCCGCTGACGTATCTTTGACCGCGCCGCGTAAGCCGGATTCCTGCGCCATTGCGCTGTTGAGCGGCAAGACCAATACAAGCATAACTGCCGCCAAAAGCGGTAATTGTCTCAAATTGCGTTTATGACGGCTTACAATGTTCATTTTTGGCGTTTGGGCCCAAATCTGCGTTCGAATGCTACCAAACCGTAAACAGGCTTGGTTAATGTTTCCTTTATTTTGCCGAATTTGAAATCAGCTTTGCACTTTTGCCGCCTTTGATTTATCCCATGCGGCATGAATGACGGGATTTCCACGATGAGCGATCAATCGGCTGCGGCACAAAGCGCACTGCGCACAATAACTGCCGAGCGCGGCGGGCTGGATGCGTTAATTGAGGCGCTGGGTAATGGGCTTGCCGAGCCATTTGCAAAAGCTGTTGAGACGCTGGCTGCGGGCAAAGGCAGGGTGATTGTTACCGGTGTCGGCAAGAGCGGTCATATCGGTTCCAAGATTGCCGCAACCCTGGCCTCTACGGGCACACCGGCATTCTTTGTGCATCCGGCGGAAGCCAACCATGGTGACCTTGGTATGATCGCGCAGGATGATGTGATCTTGGCGGTATCATGGTCCGGCGAGACGGCAGAGTTGAAGGGCATACTTGCCTATTCGCGGCGCTATGCCATTCCGCTGATCGCGGTTACATCTGGTGATAGCTCCACTTTGGCGCGGGAGGCAGATGTTGTGTTGCGCTTGCCGAAGGCGGACGAGGCCTGCCCGCATGGGCTAGCACCTACCACTTCGACCCTGATGCAGCTTGCCATTGGTGATGCGCTGGCTGTGGCGCTTCTTGAGGCGCGCGGGTTTACCGCCAAGGACTTTCACAAGTTCCATCCCGGCGGGCGGTTGGGCGCGAGCCTCAAACATGTTGCTGATATTATGCACCGAGGGACACGGGTTCCGCTGGTGGCGAGCGGAACTAGTATGCGCGATGCCATTATGGAAATCACCGGTAAGGGATTTGGCTGTGTCGGGATTACCAATCAGGAAGGGATGTTGATTGGCATCGTGACGGATGGTGATTTGCGGCGCAAGATTGACCACGACCTTTTCTCGCTGGTGGTGGACGAGGTGATGACCCGTGCGCCTAAAACCATCAAGCCGGATATGCTGGTGGCGAAGGCGCTGGATATTGCCAACGCGTCTGCCATTACCGCGCTGATGGTGGTGGAAAATGAGCGCCCTGTGGGCATCATTCATATCCATGATTTGCTGCGCATAGGGGCTGCATAAAAACGGCGCCGTGAGGCGCCGCTTTCTAACTAAAAGTGTCGGCTGCTTTACGAAACAGCCTCTATCACCAATTCATTGCCAACGACAGATGTGACCTTGACCTTTGAACCACTGGCAAGGTCCGGACCCTTCACGCGCCATAGGGAATCGCCGATTTTGATGCGGCCATAGCCATCGACTACTGGTTCTGTGAGGGTGGCCAAGCGACCGATCATTTGCTCACTGCGCTTATTGAGCAGCGGTTCATCGGTGACGTCTCCCTTGTCCATCAGG
>JAYTVD010000177.1:0-3767 GCA_043744175.1 Phyllobacteriaceae bacterium | reverse complement strand
TTTGGAACTATTTTTTGAACCGCGCGTTTCCCCTACCAAGACACAGGATTTATTGAGATGAATGACGATTCCGGCGAAGGACTAGCCAAACCGATGGTAAAAATTGAGCCTTCAAATCCTCAGCCGTCCGATCATATTTCTCGTATGTTGCGCTCCATGTATGGCTCGATTGAAAGCGAGGGCATTCCCGATCGTTTTCTGGATTTGCTGGAAAAATTGGATGCGGCTGAAAAGGCCCAATCTAACAAAACAGAAAGTTAGGGCGGGATGACTGAGCCCCAAACAATCTATTCTTTCAAACGCGAATTACTGACGCATATTCCCAGTATGCGCGCATTTGCTATGTCGCTTAGTGGTCGCCACGACAAGGCGGATGATCTGGTGCAAGACGCCGTGATGAACGCGTGGGCGCGGCAAGAAAGTTATCAGCCCGGCACCAATATGAAGGCGTGGCTGTTCACAATCGTTCGCAATCTTTTCTACAGCCAAATGCGCAAACGCGGCCGTGAGATTCAAGATTCTGAAGGTTACTTCACTGAACGCCTCTCTGTGAACCCGGATCAATATGGCGTTCTGGATTTGAAGGATATGCAAGTCGCTCTAACCAAACTTTCTGACGATCAACGCGAGGCCGTTATTCTCATCGGTGCTTCAGGCCTTAGTTATGAAGAGGCGGCAGAGGTTTGTGGTTGTGCAGTCGGAACCATCAAGAGCCGCGTAAATCGCGCCCGCGTGCGGTTGCAGGAACTGCTGGGTGTAGATGGCGCCGAGAGTTTCGGACCTGAATCCAAAGACGCCGCAATCACGCAGCGCGCGTTTGCCACTTAATTTAAGATTTACAGGGGATATTGTGGCAGCCACCTTGAAAGTACAAAAGACCAAGTGCGAGCAATGCCCGCTGCGCAAGATGGCGCAGTTTCGCGAGTTTACTGCCGATGAGCTGGCGTTTGTAAAAACCTTCAAGTCCGGCGAATTGCATGTCGAAAAAGGCGCGGCCATTTTAATGGAGGGCTCAGCCAGCCCGCATCTTTATACGGTCCTGCGCGGCTGGGGCTTTCGCTACAAAATATTAGAAGATGGACGGCGGCAAATATTAAACTATATTTTGCCCGGTGATCTCGTCGGCCTGCAAGGCTCCTTGCTGGGTGACATGCAGCATTCTGTTGAGGCGTTGTCGCCGGTTTCACTCTGTGTGTTTGAGCGCGAAAAGATGAAGTCGCTATATGCCGGTCATCCAACGCTTGGCTATGATTTGACATGGATAGCCTCACGCGAGGAGCGAATGCTGGATGAGAATTTGCTATGCGTAGGGCGACGCACAGCTATGGAGCGCTTGGCTTATCTTATCTCGATATTGTATAAGCGCGCCAACCAAGTTGGTATGACACATGGGGCGGTCACGATTATACCGCTCACGCAATATCATGTTGCAGATACGCTTGGGTTATCACTGGTTCACACTAACAAAACGCTCAGGCGCTTGGTGAAACTCAGCCTACTCAACTGGCTGGATCGCGGGTTTGAGGTGCTTGACGAGCAGGGCTTGCGAAAGATCGCAGCGTGGCAAGTGGTGACGGAAAAGAACCGCCCGTTTATTTGACGCAAGACTATCCTACCTGCCTATCGGTTATTTGATTTATCCGCAGACGCCAAATGGCTGCCAGTTTTGCGGTAACGCATATAATTTGCTGCTAAAAATCCGAGGGCCCCCGCACCCGCAAGGCCGACCGTTTTGCGATTGCCAAGTATCAGAGGCGCAAATGCCAGCGCGGCTGTCGTCATCAATAGTTTGCTGGATTGAATGGCTGGCTGGTGGCGTTTTTTATATGCGGATACAGCGCTCAGGACCGCTATCACAAACAGGGCAAACGCAAATAACAGCGCTGCCATAATCAGCGCTGCTACCGCGGGGTCTCGCACCCGGCTCAAATAAATAATGCCGGCGGCGATGATGGAACCAAAGCCGCCAAGCGTGAAAATGCCCGCCACAGAATACCAAATGGTGTTTCGTTTTGCTGTCACTGCGGCCGCCTTGATATCGGTCGAAAGCAGCGCAACGAGTATAGGGGTAAGCTGTGACATGGCTGCTAGCGGCGAGCCAAAAGAGCAATCAAAAAGCCGATGCCGCCGGCAATCGCCAGCGCATGTAGCGGCTTGTCGCGCACACGGCCTGCCATGTCTTTTTCAATTGAAGCAATTTGCTCCAAGAAATTGTCAATCGCATCGCCGGAAACGTTTGAGAGACTGTCCTTAATATCTGCCGCGGCGTTTGACGCCGAAGCCGTATATTCTCGCGCTTTGGCGGAACCTGATACAGCAAGGCTATCGGCGAGTTTCATGAATTCTGCGCGCGCCTGCTCAAAGCGACCTTCGATATCAGCGTCCAAAATGACGTTGTTTACTGCGTTCTTTACTTTGGATGTACGTGTTTGCATTTTTGCATCTCCTTCGCAGCCATAACGCCGTTGAACATAATTGGTTCCCAACAATATGAAAAAGCCCGCCAGGTAAAAGGCGGGCTTTTCATCGTGCGCAATGACGAGGCGGGGCAGCCCGTCAACGCGCTAAAGGCCTAAGATCAAATGTAATGAAACAGATACAGTATGATGATTATCGGTAGGGGGAGACCGATGACCCAAAGCAGTATGCCTTTCATAATATTATCTCCTTAGGCTCAATAACCAGCCGGGCAACGGGCAATATATGTGCGCCCGTGACGGCCTTGATAACGGCACTGACCGCGCTCGGAAGCGTGACCGATGAGGGCGCCTGCAACAGCGCCTATGGCACCGCCAACAACGGCACCACCAACATCACCTGATACAATGCCGCCGATGGCTGCGCCGCCAAGGCCGCCATAGGCCGCGCCGCGTTCAGTGGCGGTGCATGCCGAAATTGCGATGAGGGGCAATATGAAGAGAAACTTTTTCATGTCGAAATCCTTTTTTCTATGTCGCTAAAACGCCCGTAATTGAAGTTGGTTCCCAAAATTATTGAGATTTATCACAGCTTTGAAATTCAGGATTAGAGGGCTGAGTGCGGCGCACATGTTCGGCGTTTGTAGATCATCCTCGAAACCAGCAAGGACACAGGAACCAAAGCCACAGACCGGCGTTTATTCTTTATCACTTCAAAGGGGATAAAATCATGTCGGATATGCAGCGCATTCGAAAAGCTGTTTTGCCGGTTGCCGGTCTTGGCACTCGCTTTCTACCGGCCACTAAAGCCATTCCCAAAGAAATGCTAAACATCGTTGATCGGCCTATGATCCAATATATTGTGGACGAGGCAGTGGAGGCCGGCATTGAGCACATCGTGTTTGTCACTGGTCGCAATAAGCATGTGATTGAAGATTATTTCGATTATAATTACGAGCTGAATGACACTCTGTTGCGGCGCGGCAAAAACACCAGCATCGAAATTTTGGACTGCTCCCAGCCACGCGCTGGTGCCATGAGCTTCACCCGTCAGCAAGAGCCACTTGGTCTTGGGCACGCCGTGTGGTGCGCGCGAGACATCATCGGCAATGAGCCTTTTGCGCTGCTGCTGCCGGATATGATTATGCTCGGCGAGCATTCCTGCACCAAGAGTATGATTGATCTGTATGGCAACGTCGGCGGCAATATCGTCGCGCTTCAATCCTGCGACCCGCAAGATGTTTCCAAATACGGCATTGTCGCCGTGGGAGCTGCCCGGCATGGCGGATTTGAAATCACAGATATGGTGGAGAAGCCGAGCATAGAAGACGCGCCTTCAAATCTCTATAT
>JAYTVD010000176.1:0-13345 GCA_043744175.1 Phyllobacteriaceae bacterium | reverse complement strand
ATCTCCATTACTTCGCCTGAATAATGAATTTGGTTACTCAGATGTTTATGAAAATTCAGCAGCTTAACCGGTAACAGCGCATCTTCACCACCACCCCCATCCGTCCGCTAACGGCGACACCTTCCCCGCAATGGGGAAGGCTGGGAGCCAAGATTTTTCGTGGATAAATGCACGGTTTTTTACAGAGGCATAGATTTTTAGGCGTAATTCTCCAATGGCGGGCACGAACAAATCAAGTTGCGGTCACCATAGACGTTATCAATTCTGGCTACTGGCGACCAGTATTTGGTTGCCATTTGTGTGTTGCCAGCCGGATAGGCGGCGATGCTGCGGGGGTAGGCGTGGAGCCAGTCGTCGCCCGTTACCTCTTCCGCTGTGTGTGGTGAGTTTACCAGCGGATTGTCGGTGCGCGGCCACTTGCCGGAGGCGATGTTTGCGATCTCGTTGGCAATTGCAATCATCGCATCGCAGAAGCGGTCGAGTTCGATCTTTGGTTCGGACTCTGTTGGCTCCACCATCAGCGTTCCGGCTACTGGCCACGACATGGTTGGCGCGTGGAAGCCGAAGTCGATCAGGCGCTTGGCGATATCCTCTACGCCAATGCCAGCCGTTTCCTTAAAGCCTCTGAAATCAAAGATGCACTCATGGGCGACGCGGCCGTTTTTGCCGACGAAGAGAACTGGAATATGGTCGCCCAAGCGCTTGGCGATATAGTTTGCTGAGAGAATTGCGGTCTCCGATGATTTGCGAAGACCGTCAGGCCCAAGCATCCGGATGTACATCCACGAGATGGCCAGGATGCTGGCACTGCCCCATGGAGCGCCGGAGACGGCTTGGTGACCTTTGCGGGTGACATGGCCGGGCAGGAACTTTTTTAAGTGCGCAGCAACGCCAATCGGGCCGACGCCGGGGCCGCCGCCGCCATGAGGAATGGCAAACGTCTTGTGCAAGTTCATGTGGCACACATCTGCGCCGATATCGCCCGGACGGGCGAGGCCGACCAGCGCATTGAGGTTTGCGCCGTCAAGATAGACTTGGCCGCCAGCCGCGTGAATGGCGGCGCAGATTTCCTTGATGCTTTCCTCAAAGACGCCGTGGGTTGACGGGTAGGTAATCATCAGCGCTGCGAGATTTTTGGCATTAGCAGCGATTTTGATCTTGAGGTCTTCGACGTCCACATCGCCAGATTCGTTGCAGCGTACGACGACCACATCAAACCCTGCCATGGCAGCGCTGGCTGGATTTGTGCCGTGCGCGGACGAGGGGATGATGCAGATGTTACGCTGACTTTCGCCGCGTGAAGCGTGGTAGGCGCGGATGGCCAAAAGTCCGGCATATTCGCCTTGGCTGCCGGCATTTGGTTGCAGCGAGACGGCGGCAAAGCCGGTAACTTGGCACAGCCATTCTTCCAAATCCGCAATCATTTCGCGGATGCCTTTGGTGTGTTTATCCGGTGCGAACGGATGCAGGCCAGCAACAGAGGCGAATGAAACCGGCATCATTTCAGCTGCGGCATTGAGCTTCATTGTGCAGGAACCGAGCGGTATCATCGTGCGATCAAGTGCCAAATCCATATCCGCCAAGCGCCGCAGGAACCGCATCATCTGCGTTTCGGAGCGGTTTTCGTGGAATACAGGCTGAGACATAAATGAACCATTACGGGCACTTGGTAGCTTTGCCTCTGGTTCTGAATCAAGGCTGGATGCGCCGAATAGTTCTGCCAATTCGAACGCATCCACCTCCGTAGAGGTTTCATCGAACGCGATGGACGCAGTATTCTTGTCGATTACGCGAATGAAACGGCCAGACTTTTCCGCTTCGCTTTGGATGGTGTTGGCGTTGCCATCAACAGTGATCGTCACGGTATCGAAGAATGTTTCACCGCTGATCTTGGCGCCTGCGCCTGCTACTGCCGCCGCGAAGCGGCAGGCGAGTTCATGGGTGTGGCTGGCGATGGATTTAAGACCCTCTGGGCCGTGATAGATGGCGTATGACACTGCCATATTAGCGAGCAGGGCCTGTGCGGTGCAGATGTTGGATGTCGCCTTGTCGCGGCGGATGTGTTGCTCGCGGGTTTGCAGCGCAAGGCGGTATCCGGGTTTGCCCTTGGCATCAACAGACTGGCCGACGAGACGGCCCGGCATCAGGCGTGTGAGGGCATTGGTGACCGCAAGATAAGCCGCGTGCGGGCCGCCGAACGCCATGGGCACGCCGAAGCGTTGCATCGAGCCGCACGCAATATCCGCGCCCCACGAGGCGGGAGACTGGGTGAGCACAAGCCCTAGCGGATCGCACACGGCGATGACGATTGCGCCTGCTGCCTTTGCGGCTTTAATCTCTTTGGAATAGTCGCCGTAAACGCCGTAAGTATCCGGCCAAGGCACAATAAGCGCTGCGGTATCCGCACCGATATTCTCGCATTCGATTTTGATGCCGAGTGGTTCAGCGCGGGTGTTGATGACATCCGTCACTTGCGGATGAAGAGCGCCTGCGATGACCACTTGGCTGCGCGTATCTTTATGGTGGCGCAGTGCGATGCCGACGGCCTCGGCTGCGGCAGTGGCTTCATCCAGCAGCGAGGCGGAGGCGACATCAAGGCCTGTCAGCTCGCAAACCAGTGTTTGGAAATGGAACAATAGCTCCAAGCGGCCTTGGCTGATTTCGGCTTGGTAGGGCGTGTAGGCTGTGTACCAAGCGGGGTTTTCAAACAGATTGCGCTGGATAACCGGCGGCACATGCGTGCCGTGGTAACCTTGGCCGATAAAGCTCTTCAACACATTGTTTTGGCTGAGTTTATCCGCAATATCGGTGAGCGCATCAGCTTCTGACAACGCCTCTGGAACATCCAAGGGCTTGTTGTATCTGATAGCCGCCGGAATGGTCTGGCTGATGATGGTTTCAACGGAGGTGACGCCCAAAATTTTGAGCATGTCGCGCTGGTCGGCCTCGGAAATTCCGATATGCCGTGATGCAAATGTGGCTGTCATGATGTCAATCACCCGACCATTTTGGCGTAAGCGGCGGCGTCCATCAGGCCGTCGAGTTGGCTCATATCCGCAAGCGACATTTTCCACAGCCAGCCATCGCTTTCGGCGGCGCTGTTGACGATTTCCGGATTGGCACCCAGCGCGTCGTTCACTTCTGTCACCGCGCCATCGACGGGGGCATACACGTCTGAAGCCGCTTTGACGGATTCGACGACCACGCAAGCGCCGCCTTTGGTGATGGCTTTGCCAACGGCTGGCAGTTCGACAAATACGAGGTCGCCAAGCTGCTCTTGCGCATAGTTGGTGATGCCAACGGTGGCTATGTTGCCCTCAACGCGGATCCATTCATGGTCATTGGTAAAATAAGTCGTGCTCATTGGTTTATCCTTTGAAATAGGTATGGGGAGTGAAGGGAAGGGGCGAAATGGTCAGCGGGATTTTATTATCCCGCACGGTGGCAAATAGCGGCGTTTTGGCCTCAATCGCGGCGCGGTCAACATAGCCCATGGCGACGGGGTGATTGACGCTAGGGCCGAAACTGCCGGAGTTTATGATGCCGAGCTCCTTGCCGCTTTCATCGACGATGGGCGTATTGTTGCGAACAGGCATACGACCTTCGGGCTTGAGGCCAACGCGCTTGCGCTGCGATGGATTTTTCAGTGCGGCGCGAAAGGCATCTGCGCCTGTGAAGGTTCCGGTTTCGCGAATGGACTTGGGAATTGCCCATAGAAGTCCTGCACTTACGGGCGTGGTGGTTTCGTCCAGATCATTGCCGTAGAGGCACAGTCCGGCTTCGAGACGAAGCGAGTCGCGGGCGGCGAGGCCGATCCACTCGACATCGGGATGGGCGAGCAATTTCGCTGCGAGCGCTTCGGCTTGTCCGACAGGTATAGCGATTTCAAAGCCGTCTTCGCCGGTGTAGCCAGAGCGGGTGATGATTATGTCGCCGGGCAATTCGCGCCCGTGCATAAACGTCATGCCCGTCACATCAAGGCCGCAAGCAAGTGCGATGCTCTCGGCTTTTGGACCTTGAAGCGCAAGGAATACGCGGGACAATGCTTTTAGCTTGCAGCCGAATTGGTGCGCGACCTTTTGAAAATGGCCCTCATCAATGGAGGCGCGTGAGGCGTTGGAGACAATGATGAAGCGGTCGCTAGCGTAGCGGGTGACGATGAGATCGTCGATGATACCGGCATTTTCGTTGAGCAAAAATGTGTATTTTGATTCACTGATCGCGATGAGTGCTGGATCAATTGGGCAGACACTGGCAAGCGCTTGATCGACTTTTTCGCCGGTCATTTCAAACAGTTGCATGTGTGAAATGTCGAACAGGCCAGGGTTGGTGCGGGTATGCAAATGCTCTTTGAGCACACCCAGCGGATAGGTGATAGGCATGTTCCAGCCAGCGAAAGCGCCGTAGCGCGCGCCTGCTTTTTCATGCAAATTTTTCAACGGTAGTTCTCGTATATCGCCCACATAGTTCTCCAGACACGGTTAGGCACTGCGCGACGATCACGCATTTACCACCCCTCTGTCTGAAGCCTGAGAGACTCGCGCCGCCGGAACTCTGTCAGCGACACTTACACCTTCGGCGCGGGAGTAAATCCCGACTTTCCAGAGTTGTCTTTACCGTTCACGGTTCATTTGCCTGAGAGATTTCGGGCGATTTCCCCTTCGGCGGCCGCTAATCGGCGCTCTCCCGCGAACAGTCAGGACGCATTTGCGCGGCCTCGACGCTGCTTGGCTACCCTATGGCAACCTGTTTGTCACGCGACTTTTTCATGTCAGATACCGCCATACCAGTCATAGCCGGCATCTTCCCAATAGCCGCCGCCGCCTTGGCCAAATGGTGCTAAATCATCCACCAGTGTGATTTTACGGATGTATTTCGCCATTTTGTATCCCAAATTGCGCTCGACACGCAGGCGCAACGGCGCGCCATTTTCCACAGGTAAATCCTTGCCGTTCATGCCGTAAGCGAGAATTGTCTGCGGATGTCGGGCATCAATTAGGTCGTGCGATTCGTAATATTTGATGGAGCCGGATAGGCCTTCTTCGATGGTGTCAAAGCATTCGAATACCAAATAGCGGGCCTTATCCTGCACATCGACTAAATCCAGTATTTTTGCGAGCGGCGCACCGGTCCACTTGGCGATGCAGCTCCAGCCTTCGACGCAGTCATGGCGGGTTATTTGCGTGCGCGATGGCATTGACTTGAGGTCGGCCAGCGAGAAAGACTGCGGCTTGTTTACAAGGCCAGCAACTTCGAGCTTGTAGTCTTTGAAGCCACCGTCCTTGAGCGCCACGTAGTCTTCATCGGTGGGGTCAGTATCGCCGTTCGAACGTTGGCCTTGGCGGATTTCAGATTCGGCAAATTCCTTGGCCATTGAGTGGCCGCCGCCGAGCAGGCGCTGCATCCGGTAGGTCAGGCTATTCGCCTTTTCCAAAACATTGCGCACGGCGTCGTCACGGTCCAGCAAGCGGTCAAATGCGTTGCAGCCGGAAAGGGTTATGCCTGAGACGCCAAGGGTGGCGGCAGTCATGAACCGGCGGCGGGCGATGTTGGGTAAGTTATTGGTAATTATGGACATTTTACTTATCTCCCTCGCCTGATTTTACTGGGTCAATGCGATACCAGCCTGTGATGATCGAACGGATTTCATTGATCGGACCGGCAGCCACAATCATCAACATGTGGACGATGAAGAATAAAACCAGCAGAGACATCGTCACAAAGTGAATTGTGCGCGCGGTTTGGCGGCCACCAAATACATCGGTCAAGAAAGGAATGATCGAGTCCATGCTGGGTGACATGGCCAATCCGGTGAGGATTATCAGCGGGAAAAGCACAAACAAAACGCCTGCATATGCCAGTTTTTGCAAGACATTATAGCGGTCTGAATGGTGGAAGCGGAGGCGGGCGTGGTTCTTGATATCGGTGGGTAAGTCCTTCAAATCATTGCCGGTTATGACTAAATCGCGTTTGATATGGCCGGTGCGCCAGCTTGCAATTAGCCAAACAATCAGCGTCGTAACGAGGAGCCATGCGAAGGCGAAATGGACAACGCGGCCTGTTGCCAAATCTTGTCGGCTTGGGATTGTTACTGTCCCTGGAAAGGCTGTGGTGACGGGGTTATTTTCATCGCCGTTATAGCCGAGATAGCCTGTGGTATCGAACTGGTGGCCGAAAACAGTGGTGAAGCCTTTGACTTTTCCACCTTCTTCGCCAGCGCCAATTTCCAGCACGGCGTTGTTAAATTCAAAGCCGCTCTGCTGGCCGATGTAGAGCGACGGATGCGCATTAAAAATCGTTAAGCCACTGAGAAGTAAGAAGAAAAGACATATCGCCCATATCCAATGCGTGGCGCGCGTCCAGCGGTTCTGCCGATAAATCAGCTCACCTTTTGGCTTGGTCTTTGCTGTTGTGTCGCTCACTTTTTTATCCCTCCCTCAAATCAGTTGCGCAAATGTGTAACGTAGAAATCTGGAAATGAGTTTCATTTTCCCGTGATAGCGCGTGATGAGAAAGGATATCTAAACCATAGAGCTTATCAGTTTTGCAAAGTTCCGCTGTTAGGATGGCGTAACTTATGAATTTCGGGGAGTTTACTATGGCTGAACTATTTTTGGACTCGCGCCTTGCGGCAATGGCGGCGCGCAATCGTATTACGGCAGAGGATGTTTTGAGCCTGCGCCGCGTGATGTACGCTGATGGGGTTGCATCACGAAATGAGGCTGAGTCCTTGTTTGCATTGAATAATTCCTGTTCTGATCGCTGCGATGAATGGACGGAATTTATGGTGGAAATGGTTTGCGATTACATTGTGAACCAAGAAAAACCGGCTGGATATATCACCGAAAACAATGCCGATTGGCTGGTGGCAATGATCTCGCGGGACGGGATTGTGGATAGTGTGGCAGAGCTTGAAATGCTCATTAAGGTGCTGGAAAAGGCGACTTCCTCACCTGAATCCCTATCAGTTTTTGCGCTTCGTCAAGTGCAAAATGCGGTGGTTGACGGCACGGGCCCGCTTTATAAGTCACGGAAATTGCAGGGTAATTCGATTTCAAAAGAAGAGACGGATCTCATTCGTCGCATTCTTTTTGCCTATGGTGGCAGCGGTGGGATTGCGGTTTCGCAGGCGGAAGCCGATGTTTTGTTTGAAATCAACGACAAATCATCGGAATTTCAGAATGATCCGTCGTGGAATGAACTTTTTGTGAAAGCGATTGCCAATTTCATGATGGCGTCTTCCGGTTACACCGTGCCGAGCCGCGAGACGGCGTTGCGCCATGAGGCGTTTCTGGATAGTGCAGATACGGGACTTGGCGGGTTTCTTTCCAAGATGTTTTCAGGTGGTTTTGGCGGCATCAAAGATGCTTATGCCAATGATTCATCAGTGGAATCTCGCGCCAGGGCGTTGAATGCTGCGCGTGAGGCTGAGTATGCTTCCAATGAAGTGGTGACCCGATCTGAAGCGCAATGGGTGGCGGATCGTATTGGGCGTGATGGGAAATTGCACGCTAACGAGCGCACGTTGATTGAGTTTTTGAAGCGTGAGTCGCCGTCCATTCATCCGGACTTGATGAAGCTTTTGGACAAGGTGGCCTGACGATCGGCAAACGATCGAGAACCGGTCGGAAAGCGCACGCCACGCGCCCGAAGACCACTCAAGCATGATACGAAGACAGTGCGGAAACGATACGAAGGCCGATCAGAGATGATCGGCTTTCGCGTTTTGATCATTACCCGAAAAATCACGCCCACTTATTTCGAAATCTAATCCCTTCGTCGGCTTGAGTGCGCGGGCGACAACGCCTAAACCTTGGACAGACATTCTGGGAGGCAGGCTTGTTTTCAAAAATATTGATCGCCAATCGCGGCGAGATTGCTTGCCGTGTCATCAAGACTGCGCGGCGCATGGGTATCAAGACGGTGGCCGTTTATTCCGACGCCGATGTGGATGCGATGCACGTCGAGATGGCGGATGAGAAGGTTCACATTGGACCAGCGCCTGCCGCGCAGAGCTATCTGCTGCCGGAAAAGATTATTGCCGCTTGCAAGGCAACGGGGGCCGAGGCGGTGCATCCGGGCTACGGGTTTTTGTCCGAGCGGGCTTCGTTTTGTGAAGCGCTTGAGGCTGAGGGCATTATCTTCATCGGCCCGAAGCCCAAGGCCATTAAGGCGATGGGCGATAAGATCGAATCCAAGAAATTTGCCAACGCTGCGAACGTCAGTACCGTGCCGGGCTATCTGGGTGTGATCACCAACGCTACCCACGCCCGCGAAATTGCCGATGGCATTGGCTATCCGGTAATGATTAAGGCGTCGGCTGGCGGCGGTGGCAAGGGGATGCGGATTGCTTGGTCTGCCAGTGAAGTTGAAGACGGATTTGACCGCGCGACTTCCGAGGCGATCAACTCATTTGGCGACGGGCGGGTGTTCATCGAAAAGTTCGTGGTGGAGCCGCGCCATATTGAAATTCAAATTTTGGCTGATGCGCACGGCAACACGATTTATTTAGGTGAGCGGGAATGCTCCATCCAGCGGCGCAATCAAAAAGTGGCCGAGGAAGCGCCGTCGCCGTTTTTAGATGCGGCAACGCGCAAGGCGATGGGCGAGCAGTCTGTGGCGCTGGCGAAAGCTGTTGATTATCAAAGTGCGGGCACAGTTGAATTCATTGTTGATAAGGACCGGAATTTCTACTTCCTTGAGATGAACACGCGGCTGCAAGTGGAGCATCCGGTTACCGAGCTCATCACCGGCGTTGATATTGTCGAGCAGATGATCCGCATTGCGGCTGGCGAGCACCTCGCAATTCAACAGGCTGATGTGAAGCTGAACGGCTGGGCGGTGGAAAGCCGGATTTACGCCGAAGACCCATACCGCAATTTTCTGCCCTCGACGGGGCGTCTGACGCGCTATCGTCCGCCGCAAGAAGGCACGAAAAATGGTGTGACCATTCGCAATGATACCGGCGTTTACGAAGGCGCGGAGATTTCGATTTTCTATGATCCGATGATTGCCAAGCTCTGCACACACGCGCCGACTAGGGCAGGGGCAGTGGAGGCGATGAGCGAGGCGCTGGACCAGTTTGTGGTGGATGGCATCGGGCACAATGTGCCGTTTCTTTCGGCTCTGATG
This sequence comes from Phyllobacteriaceae bacterium, assembly GCA_043744175.1. Taxonomy (GTDB): domain Bacteria; phylum Pseudomonadota; class Alphaproteobacteria; order Rhizobiales; family Rhizobiaceae; genus JANMEX01. The sequence goes on along the minus strand of JAYTVD010000176.1, from coordinate 4,213 downwards.
CGGCACAAGCGCTGGCGGGATGGCAATTTTTCTACCGCCTTTATCGCGGAGGAATATCCGGATGGATTTCATGGAACGGTGCCGGATGAAGACCAGTTGCGCAATTTGGCCGCTGTCGCGTTTGCCGTTGAAGTGCTGCGCAAGGACAGGCTCGACCGCTTCAATGACCGCGTGAAGCCGCATTCGGGCGTTCTCAAAACCGATTGGGTGGTGCGGGTTGGCGATGCACGTATTCCTATCCAGGTTGTCTCCGGCAAGGTGGGCATTCCGTTGAATGTTGATGTGATTATTGATGACGGTGAAATCATCGAAATTGCATCGGGTTGGACGCCGGGCGAGGCGGTTTGGAGTGGCACCGTCGGCGGCTTACAGGTTTACGCGCAAGTGCGTCCCGTGCTGAACGGCGTTAATATCGCCTGGCAGGGCCTCAGCGTTACCGCCAAAGTCATGACCCCGCGCATTGCGCAGCTTGATGCCAACATGCTGGTAAAGGTGCCGCCGGATACGTCCAACGTCCTGCTTTGTCCGATGCCGGGTGTGGTGGTCTCCATCGCTGTTCACGAGGGGCAGGACGTGAAGGCAGGCGAGACGCTGGCGATTGTTGAAGCCATGAAAATGGAAAATGTGCTGCGCGCGGAGAAGGATTTGGTGGTGGCCAAGATTAATGCGACGCAAGGCGAGAACTTGGCCGTTGACGCAATAATAATGGAGTTTGTGGTTTAGGGTGAATGGTTTTTGGGGAGCACCGCACTCCGTCGCGCCCCCTCTGTCCTGCAAAGATCTTGAAGAAAAATTGCAGCTCCCCCGCGAGTGGGGAGATCGGATTGCGCGATGGCTTTCGCCAATCGTCAAATTTGGAGATTGGCAGCGGGCGGCGGTGAGCGTGATCTCCCCACTTGCGGGGGAGATGTCCGACAGGATAGAGGGGGGCGTATCGCGCGGAACTTTGATGTTCTGCACCCTAACATTAAATATAATTAACTGGTAATATTCCTCATCAGTCCTACATCCGCTCAACCTTAACCAGCGCGAGATTACTTCATGACCGACCATACCCACAACGATGACCATGATGGCGGTCTAATCCATGATTTGCCGCTGCTAACGCGGCGCAGGTTGGTGGCGGGGCTTGGGCTGGCGGGTGTTGGCGTGTTGCTCACCGGCTGCGGATTTGGCGGGCAGGCGGAGGCTAACACGACAGCTATAGCCGCTGACGGTTCGGTTTGTGTGAAAGACCCTGTTGAGACCAGCGGGCCGTTTCCGGCGGATGGGACTAATTCTAAGAGCGGGCAGACTGTGAATGCTTTAATCGCAACTGGCGTGGTTCGCTCGGATATTCGTCCGTGTTTTGGCGATCTTACGGGCGTGGCAGATGGTGTTCAGCTTGATCTTGAAATCATTCTGGTTGATGTGAACGCGGCCTGCGCGCCGCTGGCAGGCCATGCGATTTACATTTGGCACGCGGACCCGGACGGGCATTATTCGCTATATGATTTGCCGGAGCAAAACTATCTGCGCGGTGTGGGCGTAACCGATGACAAGGGTGTTGTGAAGTTCACCTCAGTGCTTCCGGGCTGCTATGACGGGCGCTGGCCGCATATTCATTTTGAGGTGTTCAAGACGATAGATAGCGCAGTGGGCGGCGATAAAAGCCTGTTGATTTCGCAGTTCGCGATACCGCAGGAAACGGCGAGTGCAGTCTATGCCGCTGACATGCGCTATGCTGGAAGTACGGCAAATCTTTGCAATGTGAGCATCGCTAAAGACATGGTGTTTGGCGATAATACACCGGAGCAAATCACCGCGCAGACGCTTAAGTTTACGGGCGATGCGGCGACTGGGCTGCAGGCAAAAGGCACGATTGCGGTTTGAAGATCGGTTAAGTGGGATGATGCAGTTAGGCAGATAACCTTGCTGCTTTTGACCTGTTGTAAACTGTTCTGAAATGTCGGCGTGGTAGCGCTGGTCTATGGAAACAATTTCAGACTACCAACTTCCTAAAATTTTTGCCGATATCGGGCTTGCTGTCATCAATTTGCTGTTGATTTGGCTTTTGATGGTGGCACCCGTCGGACGGCGGCGCGTGACGTTGTCGTCGATCATTGCCGCCACGCCGGACCATATCTGGTCGGCGCTTTATCCGCTTGGCACCAATTCGAAGTGGGATGGCAACATTGTTGCCGCGCATGCGGTCGGGCCGGATTTGGTGGAAACCGAGATTTCCTATGAGGGGCGTGATGGCAAGCCCATTCGCCGCACGATGAAGCTGGAATCGGTGATTGAAAACCGTTCCTTCATCTCGACTATCGTGGAAGATACCTCACTTGACCATAGTTTTTGGTCGAGCCATTCTGAGACTGTGACCATTGAGCCCGTGGCAGGTGGCTCGAAAGTGACGATTAGCGAGATTGATAAATATCGCGGCTTTGCATTTTTGGTGTTTCGCTATTTCAAGAACCGCCGCGGGTTGGCAGCGCTGAAGCAATGGGCCAAGACGGGGAGTTATAAATCAGTTGGCATATTCGAGCGCCCGCCGGTGCAAATTGCGATGGCGGCCATTTCGGCGCTGATACTTTGGCCATTTTTCGGACTGACTAAGACAGGTCTCACATTGTCGATTGTGCTCACGCTTGTCGTTGCGCTGCACGAGGCGGGGCATATGTTCGCGTTTCGCATGATGGGGCATAAATCGGCGCGGATGATTTTTATTCCGTTATTGGGTGGCATTGCGCTGGGCGGCAGGCCTTATGACCGGAATTTTGAGGTTGGTTTCTCGGCGCTGATGGGCGCTGGCATGTCGGTGTTTCCGGTTGTCATGGCACTTACTTTGTATGGGCCGCTGGACAGCTACGGCTGGACCAACACGGCAACAGTGCTGGCGATTTTCGGCTCGATTGGTGCGATTTTCAATTTGGCCAATTTGGTGCCGGTGTGGAAGTTCGACGGTGGGCAGGTAATACGGCAGATTTTTGATAATCAAGTAGCTCAAGGGCTTGCTTCGTTTACGCTGCTTGGCGGGCTGATGTTTGTGGGCTGGGTCGGCGACTTTTCACTGAAAGCCATAATTATCGCTGGTGTCATATTTTCACTGATGTCAGTGATGACAACGGGCAATGGCTTCAAGCCAAAGCATGAACTCACGCCGATGAATAGTAATGAGCGAATGTTGTTGCTGGCTGGGTTGCTGGCGAGCTTTGTGGCGCATGCCTCATGTGCGATGTGGGGTTTCGCAATTTTCTTATGATTTAATGGCGGGGCCGAAGACCTCGTTAAACGCGAAGAATAGCGCCTCGTCCGCATCCTCCATCGTCACCGGTAGGCCAAGGTCCACCAAACTTGTGATGCCGTAGCCTTCGATGCCGCAGGGCACGATGCCGGTGAAGTGCGACAAGTCCGGCTCGACATTGAGTGAGGCGCCGTGAAATGATACCCAGCGGCGCAGGCGGATGCCTATAGCGGCGATTTTATCTTCGGCGGCGAGATTTGGGGCTAGTGGCGGGCGGTCCGGACGGGACACCCAGACACCGACACGGTCCTCGCGCACTTCGCCTTTGATATTGAACCGGTCCAAGGCGGTGATAATCCAGCTTTCTAGCGCGGCAACAAAGGCGCGGACATCTTCGCGGCGGCGCTTCAAATCCAGCATCACATAGACCACGCGCTGGCCTGGGCCATGATAGGTATATTGCCCGCCGCGCCCGGCATTATAGACAGGAAAGCGGTTGGCGTCTTTCAGATCAGCAGGGTTGGTGCTGGTGCCGGCAGTGTAAAGTGGCGGGTGCTCCACCAGCCAGACAAGCTCGCCCGCTGTTCCTGCACGGATAGCATCGGCGCGCGCTTCCATGAATGCGAGCGCGTCAGGATAGGGCGTAAGGCCCAGCGCGACGAGCCATTCGACAGGCGGACTCTCCACGGAAGCATGAAAATGCCCGCCGATGTCTTGCCGGTCTGGTTTCGCCACGTTTGCCATTTGGATGCTATGAACCGGAATGATTTTGCCGTCCAGTGTCAAGGCGGCAAACCTTTCTTGCACAATCTGCAAAACTGACTGTTTATGGGCTTGTGCCATCAAATTCGATTTGCTAGAGGCGGCGTGCTGGATTTACCACCAGCATTTGTTGTGTGCGGTCATGGCGGAATTGGTAGACGCGCAGCGTTGAGGTCGCTGTGGGGCAACTCGTGGAAGTTCGAGTCTTCTTGACCGCACCAACTA
>JAYTVD010000175.1:0-3795 GCA_043744175.1 Phyllobacteriaceae bacterium | reverse complement strand
AGGATGGCGATTTTCTTGTTTCCGGTGCGCAGAACATTGGTGGCCCCAATGTTACCTGAGCCAATCTTGCGCACATCGCCCAATCCAGCCGCTTGCGTGAGCAAAAGGCCGAATGGTATTGATCCACAGGCGTAACCCAAAATTGCTGCTAAAAACTGATCCATATTTAAGCAGCGTAGGTGTAAACTGTGCGGCCTGCAACTATAGTTTCAATGGCGCGGCCTTCTAATGTGCGGCGTTCAAAGGGTGAATTTTTAGAGCGAGAACATAGGCTTGCAGCATCCACCTTCCAGCTGAGGTAAGGATCGACGATAGTGAAATCAGCTGGTGCTCCGGCCTCCAGCCGTCCCACTTGCAGTCCCAACAGTTTTGCAGGAACTTGAGACATGGCCTGAACCAGACGTTCTAAAGGCATGTTATCATTATGATAAAGCGAAAGAGCAGCACTTAACATGGTCTCCAAGCCAATTGCACCAAAAGCGGCCTCAGCAAAAGGCAGGCGTTTGGTGTCGTCGCTCTGTGGATCATGCGACGAAACGATCACATCAATCGTGCCATCCGCCACGCCAGCCACTAAGGCACGGCGGTGGTTTTCATCGCGCAATGGCGGCGAGAGTTTGAAGAAGGTGCGGTATGCCCCAATATCGTTCTCGTTCAAAACCAGATGATTGATTGACACGCCACAGCTTACAGGCAGGCCCTTCGCCTTGGCGGCACGCAAAACTTCGACAGACGCCGCACATGAAATCTGTGCTGCATGATAACGCGCACCCGTCATTTCCACGAGGCGCAAATCACGCTCCAGCATGATGACTTCGGCCATGGGTGAGATGCCAGCAAGCCCTAAGCGCGACGCCGCTTCGCCCGCGTTCATCACACCTGTTGCCAGCGTGGGTTCTTCCACATGCTGCACCACCAGCATATCAAAATCACGAGCATACATCAGTGCGCGGCGGAACATATTGGCGTTGCTCACGGCCTTTGTGGCATCGGTCACGGCCACGGCACCAGCCGCTTGAACGAGGCCAATCTCGCTCATCAACTCACCGTTCAAACTTTTGGTGATTGCCGCCATCGGGTGAACACGCACCAAAGCCGTGTCGCGTGCGAGGCGCAAAATATAATCTACAATCGCCGCATCATCGATCACTGGTTGCGTGTTCGGCATCACGATCATGGTGGTCACACCACCTGCCGCTGCCGCCTCGGATGCAGAAGCCAAAGTTTCGCGGTATTCAGAACCGGGCTCGCCCGTGCACACGCGCATATCGATAAGGCCGGGGATGAGCAGCTTGCCTTTGCAATCGGTAATCGGCGTGGCGGCACCCACCATTTCGCGTGTTACTTGGCTGCCAGCCGCCACGATCGAACCATCTTCAATCAGAACGCCACCTAAGCCATTCAAACCTTGCTGGGGCGCAATGACGTGGGCATTCACATAAGCGCGGCGATTGAAACTCATGAGTTGCCCCTGTTGCGAGCCAGAGCATCCAGCACCGCCATGCGCACGGCAACACCCATTTCCACCTGTTCGCGGATTACGCTTTGCGCTCCATCAGCCACGGTAGAATCAATCTCCACGCCACGGTTCATGGGGCCTGGATGCATGACCATGGCGCCCGGTTTGGCATAAGCCAGCTTTTCTTCGGTGAGGCCGTAAAAATGATAATATTCGCGTTGAGAAGGAACAAACGCTCCTGACATACGCTCCAGTTGCAGGCGCAGCATCATCACAACGTCCGCACCGGCAAGGCCTTCCTTCATGTTGCGATGAACCTCGACTCCGAAATTATCAATGCCCGATGGCAGCAATGTCGAAGGGGCCACAACGCGCACGCGCACGCCCATTTTTCCCAAAAGTTGTATGTTAGACCGCGCCACGCGTGAGTGCAGCACATCGCCACAAATAGCGACCACAAGCCCTTCGAGCTTGCCGAATTTGCGCCTGATCGTGAGCGCATCAAGCAATGCTTGCGTGGGGTGTTCATGCTGGCCATCGCCCGCATTGATGACGGCACAGGAAACCTTTTGTGCCAACAACTCCACAGTGCCGGATGATTGATGCCGCACCACCAGAAAATCAGGCTGCATGGCGTTGATGGTCATGGCTGTGTCTAAAACTGTTTCACCCTTGGAAATGGACGAGGTGGAAACCGCCATGTTCATCACATCAGCGCCAAGGCGTTTGCCAGCAATTTCAAATGAACTTTGGGTGCGGGTGGAGGCTTCAAAGAACAGATTAACTTGGGTGAGCCCACTGAGAATCGCATGGCGCTTATCGGCCCCACGATTTACATCCACATAAGTGTCGGCCAAATCAAGAAGTGCTGGAATTTCAAGAGGGGAAAGGTCGCTGATCCCCAAAAGATGCGAGGACTTCAAAAGGCGAGGGCGGGCGGTGCGCGATGTCATTAAAACCGTTGCATAGGGGGAAGTGGAGTGGGGTGCAAGGGGTGGGGGTGAATGATGGTTATCGGCAGGAATGCGAAAGGCTAGCTCCAAATTGCCTTAAACTGTGTTACGGTTTTTTCCGATTGGATGGATAGATATGAATACTTTATTGGCCCTCGGGTTACATGCGTGTTTTGGGTTAGAATTACTGGGCATGTGCAAGTACGATCCCCAAGCTCCATCCCCATCTTATTTCACGATTGGTGATGCGGTCGCGGCGCTAGCATTTACCCTTGCCGTCCAGCAATTCTTAAAGCCCATTTACCGCTTTAGGTTAATAGCAATGGGGATTCGGTTCAGCTATTTGGTGTGCACTGTTTTCATTGGGGCACTTTTCACAATTATCGCGGCAATAGTTCCAAATATACCCATTTTGCGGGAAACAATATTGGGATACCCATTAAATTGGGAAATTTCAGCGGGGATCGTAATAGGAGTGGCCTATGCAATTGTGGCGATTATCTCACTTCGGCCCGCCAAATTATCAAAGCGCAATGTTAAGGCTTTCACTTGGGCCGGAACCGAATTACTGAGTCATGCGACAGACGAAGATCGGTTGAGCCTCTCAAAAGATGTAATGAGTGGGATGAACATTCAGAAGCTCTTCCAATTTACTGCCGAATATGAACGCGCCGATTGGCACGCCACCATGATCGAGTTCGAAAATCTTCGAGAGCAAGGCCGGGAAGGAGAAGGCGTCATAGGACGACCTGATATTTGTGCATTTTATGCGTTCGCCCACCGACGAGAATTACAACTAGCGGATTATGCGTGGCATTTTCTCCACATTCTTTCTGATCGAGATTTTTGTCGTGTTGTGATTACGCGCGACTCTTGGAGATTCCTCAGAGCAATTAACGCGCTGACTGAATTGAAAGTCAGTACAGAAGCGGCAAACGCTTTCGTTCAAGCAGTTGCATGGCAGGCTTTGGTCCAAGATGATGGTATGTTGGCTAAAGAAGTTGGTTATGAAGGTTTTGGGCACAGCCGAGAGTTTGCTCGAGAATTTTTCGGAAACTACAAATTGCATGTCTTCGATCCACTTGGTGGGACTAGTTCAATCAGTACCTACACCCCAAGTATTGGTTTTGTTTCTCGCTTGAATATTGCGTCTACATTAATGGTCAGCGCAGAAGTGGAGAAACGTGGATTCTGGGAAAGTCAGTCCACGATGAGAGTAGTGGACATCTACGAAAACGTTTGTCACAGTGTCTCGTACGCACGTTCAGAAAATAAGGATCTCGTTTATCTTTCCGAACTTCGACGCGGCATAACTGATTTGTCGAAAATCATGTCAACATCGTTAGAACGAACAGATCCTAGAACTTACAATCTACTTTTTGC
>JAYTVD010000174.1:0-13443 GCA_043744175.1 Phyllobacteriaceae bacterium | reverse complement strand
CATCATCATTGCGACCGTAAGGGTCCATGATGGCGATGACAGCAGCGCCCTTTTTATACGACTTGATTTCGCCAGCGTTCGGGCGGCGCACCTTAAGCACTACATCGGCGGACTTCGCATCGCTAGCGGAACCAATTTTGGCACCAGCAACAGCAAACGCCTCATCAGTGATGCGAGATAGTTGGCCGGCACCCTTTTCGACGACAACATCAAAGCCAAGCGACACGAGCTTCTTAACCGAGTCTGGCGAGGCACCGACGCGGGTTTCGACCGGATCAGATTCTTTCGGAATAAAAACCACTTGCGCCACGATAGCCCCTTTCGACAATAAATATCACACGGAGCAACGCCCCGCGTCGCGTATATCAAGCCATAAAATAGGCGAGCACAAGAATGGCAACAAACAATAATGTGCCAGAAAAAGCACCAGCAACAAAAAAGCCAAATGCCATTGAAGCCATGAGCGAGATGCAAAAAATCGTGCCCCACTTTGCCATCATCAAAAAGCGTGCATAGGTCTTGTTGTGCTCGGAATAATCCATGGCTGCGCCCACTTCGAGTGCGCCAGTATTGTGGGAATGATCGGCCATAATGCCCTCCTGAATAAACCTTTAACGGCAATAGCCAAAAGAAGCTGTGAGAGCAATGGCGTATTGCGGCTTCACAAGAATTCACAACGGCAAAATGTCACATTTATTTCTAAGCTAGCCGACAGTTTGGTTCGCATATTTTGCTGATGGCAAAATGTTAAGCGACGGATAAGCCAAATCCTCAATATTGCCGAACATCATACGCTGCTCGTAAGGCTGAGATTTGAAGAACGGAAAGCGCGTTTCCAAGCGTTCGCGGATGTCCGCAATTTTAGCGCCGTATAGGGCAATCGGATGCGTTACACCAGCTAACGTGCGCGGCTGCGCAATTTCTGATGAGCCGAAGCTTCTTGTGTAAAATGATGATACTTCTTTGTTTACGCAAGAAAGGCACATGTCCACATCAAAATGAACAGACGCCATAGCTGCCACACGTAAGGTTACATATGGAATGGCAGGATATTCCCACATCTTAAGCGGGTCCGAAGCAAACCGCGCGGGGTCAATAAATGTCATCCCCGCGTCCAACATAGGGTTCAAAATGTCCCCGAACAACTTCATAGTAATTCCGGCCCGATTATCAGCGGTAACATGATGGATCCTAAGGGTGCTTACTAACACTTCATCAATGTATATCCCAATGACAGATGCATTTTGATCATAGTCAATTTCATCAATCAAACTAGAAGCATTGCGGTCCACCAGTATGTTTTGTTGTTTATAGGAAAGTGCGCGGAGCCGACCCACGGCCTCAAAGTCCTCAGGCGCTACAATGCGCCTATATTCAACACGTTCTAGCAAGGAAAATAGACCTCGTGAAAAGTGTGTATGGATTTCACGCCCGGCAATCGCATTCATAGCAGTCCCCACTGCTGATCGAGCTAGCCGTCAACAAAGTGTTTCATCTAGGGACACAAACTAAGCATCTTCACGCATCTGTAAAGAGAATCTTAACCTAAACGCGTAGTTTTGGTTAATTTTCCGGTAAAATTGACGGAAGGGAAACTTTGGTTTGCTTTATTTTCTATTAAAGGTTGATGAAATCGCTCATGGTTTCAATATATTTGAGAGCGATAAGCGGCTTACACCAAAAAACTCACACTTATCGTGCAACCCGACGATTTGAAGTCGGCTGTAGGGAAAACACGTTGGAAATAAGCGTGGCAATCCCCCTTGGAGACAGTGCGGCTCCAAACAAGAACCCCTGCGCCAGATCAACATGGGCATGGTTCTTAAGCTGTTCAAACTGCTCCAGTGTTTCCACGCCCTCAACCGTGACTGTAAGCCCCAGTTCTTTAGCAAGGCGGGTCACTCCGGACACCAATTTCAAAGAGCGCTCATTACGCGTAATTTCACGAACGAAGGATTGGTCAATCTTCACTTTGTCCAATGGCAAATTGTGCAAATAACTTAAGCTTGAATAACCTGTTCCGAAATCATCAAGAGCAATGCGGACGCCCGATTTTTTCAGATCATTCAAAATACGCGATGCAACGGATTGATCCTCCAATATCGCGCCTTCAGTTACCTCCACCTCTAAACGATTAGAGGCAAGCCTCGACTTTGCCAGTGCAACGCGAACCATCTCGGTTATATTCGACGATCTGAAGTCAACGGCAGAAAGATTAACGGCAACGGAGACATCGCCATCCCAGCTTTTGCAATCTTCGCACGCTTGTTCGAGCATAAAGCGAGTAAGGTCAGTAATAGCACCCGTCTCTTCAGCAAGCGGAATAAATACCGCGGGAGAAATTGGCCCCAGCTCCGGATGGTCCCAACGGCATAACGCTTCACACGTGGCAATTCGCATGGTTTCTGCATCAATGATCGGTTGATAGAATACGTTGAGTTTGCGATCGCGAATGGCATTCTTCAGATCCGCCTTGAGGCGTTGGCGACTTTGATATTTCTCGTCCATGGACTCAACGAACAGTGTAGCAATGCCTTTGCCATGTGATTTGGATTCATAAAGAGCCAAGTCTGCACGGATCATGAGTTGAGGAAGATCAAAAACTTGCGTCTTTGTGACAACAATACCTGCACTAACAGTAACTGCCAAGTGCTGCCCGGCAATATCATAGTTTCCGACGAGCGAGGAAAGCGCCTGCCTAGCAGCAGCTTCTGCCGTATCACGGGAGGTGTAACCAGTAAACATTCCCACGAACTCATCGCCACCAAAGCGTGAGAAGCACGACGCATCTGCTACCAATAAATTCAGGCGTTCAGCAAAACGGCATAATAACTCATCGCCAACAGGATGCCCTAAGCTGTCATTGACGTGCTTGAAATCATCGATATCGATAACAAAAAACGCTGTAAAGCTATCAGTTAGAGCCCTATTAAGATTGGCGCGAGCGAGTTCCTTGAAATAGGTCCGGTTAGGAAGTCCTGTCAAAGAGTCAAAACGTGCCATCCGATGAATTTTATCTTCCGCCAGAATTCGCTCTGATACATCCTCAAAAATGAGAACACCGCCGCCGTGGTCCAACCGTTTAGCACCAAATTCAATGTAAGCCTCTGGCGAAAGTTTCAGCAGGTACTTTCTCTCGTCACTGCCGTTCAAAAGCCCAGCCAAACGTTGCTCGATGTGGGACAACGCATCCGCACCAAACATGCCGCGAAACCGACAGAACCTTAGTATTACCTTTAAGCTATGGCCGGTCATCGCTTCACTAGAAGGCGACCTAAGCATATCCGCCGCACGTTTATTGACGACCGTTGAAATAAGTTCCTTATCGAACATAATCAATCCGTGGGGCATGTTGTTCAAAGCGACATCAAATTTATCGGCAATGCTGGCAACGTCCAATCGCCCCTGCACGGCTTCAGCAAGAAATGTTCGAAGACCCCGAGATAATGAAACAACAGACAGCGCAAACGGCATCAGCAGAACTGCACCAGCGACATGTGTCCATGTGCCGACTGCCAACAGTCCAGAGAAAAGCGGTAAAAACACCGCTGAGGTAATGAATAGGACCAATCTGTTGGACGCAAAATTTTTACCGACCACGGTTACCATCGACGCCATCGCTAGTGTCATCGAAGCAAATTCAGCAAACGGATTGGCATAGTAAATCGAAACGCCTGTCATCACACCTATAACTAAGGCGACAGATGTGGCACCAAACGTGTACCGATTTTCCCACTTTTGACCTAGGCCGTGAATCAAATCTTCTCTGGCAAAGGTATCGTAAATCTTATAGTCAACGGTGCGAGCGACACCAATCAGCAAGAATATCCATGAAAACCACACGAATACCGGGGTATTAGACTCAACACCGATAGCGTAGGCAATAACGCATTGCGCAACGACGCCAAAATACATTACTCCCCGGTTTGCGTACAATGACTCAACAAACGGAATATAGATTTCGCTAGGCAGGCCCGAGTTATTTTTGTTCTTCATTGATACGGCTCACGCACTTTGAACCAAGCAAGTACCAGCAATTTCTTAAAAATTTGCCCTCATTTACATTAAGCACCTCTATTTTAGCATGTGAATTGAGGTGAATATTAATGCGGGCAGCTAATCTTATTAAGTAAAGGCAACTTTCCGTCAGGATGTCCGACCATTTCAGGGTTTGCTTCATAACCCTGTCCAATGACCAGAGGCCGGTCGGGGAGCACAGTTTGGTCAAGTGTCGAGACCAACGTACTGTTGATTTCTTGAAGCACTTTTCCATCTCCACGCACAATATATATTGAAAAAGCGTAGGGCTTATCCTTTATCACGCAGCTTAATGGCGGACTTTCAAATGAAAGTCTTTCCATTTTTGGCCATATTTTCTCTTCAACTTTAAGTCCGCCACCGCCCGCTGGATTTTCAAAATTGGCAATGGCTACACTGCCGTCCGGTAGCGGACGCAACCTGTCGAGCGTGATGACATAAGTGGCAGTGGCAATCCTGTAATTAAAAATGAACACTTTGCCCGAAAGCACATAGTAATCATCGCTCTTCACGTCACGGCAGCCATTCAACAATAGGCTTGAAATCACCAAAGCCAGTATAAAAGCTAACCTATTCATTTGAAAGATCCTCTCCCAATGCGCGCTGTCTGGTGTAATGAAGCTTAGCCTTGTGGCGATTCCCACACACGGCCATGTCGCACCACAAACGCGATTGATTTTTGCTCCGATCTAGAAAAATCCAGTCGCAATTCGGGCAAATTTTTACCCGTCCGATAAACAGTCCGCTGAGCAGCCGCATTGCCGAAAGTGAGGCTAAAGTTCCCAAATTACCAGATTTTTTGTCATCTCCACTCGCGCTTGCAGCGGCTGCGAATAGCGCAGATAGGCTGCCCTTCTCGGGCTTACCGTTGATAATTACCGACCGGAAATATCCATCTATTGCCTCGCGTAATCTAAGCAAATTTTGATTGGCGGGTAGCGTTTCGGGCCAAGATAATCCCGCCACCCCAATCTCGTCGGCACGAAATCTCGCCGCCGCCTGCGCAAATGCCGAGACCTGTTTCATGTCCGCCAATCGATCAATACGTTTGGCCGGTTGATTGCGGCAAACCACGGTGTTCACCAAATCAAACGCCAACGCGCCACTGGAAAACCTATGAGCTGTCCATTCAAAAGTCATAGCAAAATATAACTAGTAAAAAGCTTTTTGCAAGTTAGTATTGATGCCATTCAGCGAGGCGAAATGGCGTATTTTTTTCAAATATTGCTCAACGGAATTCACAACGGCGCGCTCTACGCGCTGTTGTCTTATGGCTATGTCTTAAGCTATCTGGTGACCAAACGCGCCAATATCGCCCATGGTGCACTCTTCGCCTTCTCCGGCCAAATGTTCGCGCTTGGCACTAACTTTGCGTACAATGTGCTCTGGATTATCTTACCGCTGGCCATCGCTTTGGGTGGGCTTATTGCACTCGTAATCTCCTCACTTGTGCTCTTGGTACTGGCCCGATTTGTGTTCCCGCCACTTATTTTAAGGGCTCCAAATGCGATGATTACAGCCAGTCTTGCTGTCAGCATCGTCCTCATGGAGAGCGCCCGCATAGCATCCGTAGGTCACGACTTTTGGTTGCCGCCAATTTTGGCAATCCAGACACATTTTGGGAGTAGTCCACTCAGCCCAACGCTCACTTTGATCCAAATTTTGAATATAGGCGTTATAATCGCCATCATTATTAGCGCTGAAACTGTGCAAGTTCGCACAATTTGGGGCCGGCGAATCCGCGCCGTCGCTGATGATTCGCTAGGTGCAAGCCTCTGCGGTATCGACGTTCCACATACAACCAAGCTCGCCATTATAGCCGGAGGACTGCTAGCTGTCATAGCAGGGATAATCGCCACCATTTATTACGGCAATATGTCGTTTGGCGCTGGGCTCACCTATGGCCTCAAAGTGCTTTTCATTGCCTCCGCAGGCGGCTTTTCTTGCCCACTTTATGCCGCCATTGGTGCCTTCTTTTTTGGCATCTGCGAAAATCTTTGGGATGGGTATTTCCCTGTCATATGGCGGGAGGCGCTATTCTACTGCCTGCTGGCCATCATGCTCCTAATGCGCTCGGAGGGCCAAGTGAGCGTGAACGACAGGATTTAGGTCCAAATGTGCAAACTCGCTTGCCGCGGTTTGAACTCAGGGGTATGACTAATTTGCACATCAAACCACAAACCAGTGCCTCAAGAGCTAGATTTTATGCGCCAACCCCTCATTGCCGTAACCGGCGACGTCCGTTTTTTCGATAATTACACGTGGCACGCCACGCCGCAAACCTACCTTGAGGCAGCGGTATCAGTAGCGAAAGTAACGCCGCTGATCGTGCCAGCATTCGGATCGCGCATTGATTTGGATGCAATTTTGGACAATGTCGATGGCGTCATGGCCACCGGCTCCAAAACCAATGTCCATCCACACCTCTACGGCGTTGAGCCAACCACCGCCCATGAGCCATTTGATACCGAGCGCGACAGCACATCCATTCCGCTGCTGCGCCGCGCCATTGAACTCGGCATTCCGGTTCTTGCCATTTGCCGTGGCTTTCAAGAGTTAAATGTCGCTCTAGGCGGCTCTATCGCTACTGAAATTCAAGAACTTGAAGGGCGCATGGATCACCGTGCACCAACCACCGATGACCAGACCGAGCGTTTCCGCATTCGTCAGTCAGTAAAGGTAAAAGCGGGTAGCTGCTTGGCTGCTATCACCGGCGCGGGCCATATGTCAGTGAATTCACTCCATCGCCAGGCCATCGACAAAATCGCTGCTGGTCTCGAAATCGAGGCTGTTGCTGATGATGGCACAATTGAAGCGGTTTCGGTCACATGCGCCAAGGCATTTGCCGTGGGCGTGCAATGGCATCCGGAATATTGGGCCAAACAAGACGCCCCATCAAACCGTATTTTCAACGCGTTTGGTGATGCTACGCGCGCTCACAACATTTCAAAGCAAAGGGCAATAGCTGCCGAATAATCAACTTTCGCTAAAGGTAACGATGTTGGCGTTAGAACCGGATGTTTCGTAAGCAAAACCATCGGATGGCCCGACGGACAAAATCATCTGTCCATCCCTGCCCATGATTTGTGCCGTACCCTTTGAACCCTCGATCCAGGACACAGCTTTGCTAAGGCCAGCGCTAACGCTTTCGCACGCGGGATCTACAGCAAGTTTAGCAACGCCGCCTATAGCCTGTGTCAGCATTTTCATATGACAATTTTGGCCGGAGGAGGAACTGAGCGTGTATTCCACTAGGCCCGCTGTGGCTGCATGTGCCGGCTCGGCTACCGCAACAAGTGGCGCCACCTTCTTACCATCAACAAACGGCATCAGCGCAACGCCAGCAATTAGCAAACCAAATACAGACTTAATCATATGAAACTTCCGGACCTTGGCCTCCCCACAGAGGCTTGTCCGTTATAATTTCATAAGAAGAGTTACCGATTGATTAATATCTGCAGTTTTCGAAATGTTTCACTTGGAAACTTGCAAATGAACTGTCTCCGGCACTGGCGTTACGGCCCCCTTGCCGGAAAACCACGACACCAGATTATCCACACATAGGTTGCCCATGGCATCGCGCGTATGTACGGAAGCGGACCCGACATGCGGCAATAATACGACGTTCGGCAACGCCATGAACTCAGGTCGCACATGCGGCTCATTTTCAAACACATCAAGACCGGCCGCAGCAATCGTGTGATTTGTCAGCGCCGCGATCAACGCCGGCTCATCCACCGTTGTCCCTCGCCCGATGTTAATCAACACACCGTTTGTGCCAAGCGCAGCAAGCACTTCTGCATTAATGGCATGGCGCGTAGAATCCCCGCCCGGTACAACGACAATCAGCGTATCCACCGCTTGGGCTAGATCAACCAGCGTTGCATGATAGGCATAAGCCAGCCCTTCGACCTGGCGGCGGTTGTGATAGGTGATGGAAACGCCAAACGCCTCAAGCCGCTTGGCAATGGCAGCGCCGATGCGACCCATACCGAAAATGCCAACCTTTCGGCTGCGCAATGTCAGCGGCGTCAAGCGGTAATTGCCTTTGGCTTCCCAGTCCCCTGCCCGCAAATAGCGCTCGGCAGCAGAAAATTCGCGGATGGTATTGAGCAGCAGACCGATAGCCGTATCGGCAACTTCTTCGGTCAGCACGTCCGGCGTATTTGTCACCATAATGCCATTAGCGCCGGCATAGTGGCTGTCCACAGCGTCATAGCCAACGCCAAAATTGGCGACAATTTTCAAGTTTGGCAGTTCAGCCATAAAGGGTCCGGAAATCTTGGTCATCGCCGCGATGCCCTGAATATCCGCCCGCTGCTCCAGGGTTAATTCCGAGGCGCTGGCGCTGGAAATCTCCACCGCATTGAATTCGGCGCGGACGCGCGCCAACGCATGTGGGTTAAACTTGCCCGGAACCAGCACGGATATTTTCTTCAACGACATCGTATTATCCTGCTTTTGGAGCTGAGGCAGACTGGCGCACCCGCAACTCCGGTGTAATCAGATCATGGCGCAGCGCCGCAGGCGAGCCGCTCAGCCGCTCAATCATTGCCCGCGCCGCACGGCGGCCAACTTCGCGCTGGCCATTCCAAACTGTTGTGAGACCCGGCGTTGCAATCGATGCTTCTTCCAAATCATCATAGCCCGTAACTGCAAAATCCAGCCCCGGCACGAAGCCAGCGCGGGCGATGCCGCTCATCAGGCCAATGGCGACAAGATCGTTCCAACATACGGCGGCCGTAGGCTTATGTGGCAGCGCCAAAAAATGACTGGCGGCATCAAAGCCTTCGCGCTTGGTGCGGGGACCGGGAATACGCAACTCCGGATCAACCGTAATGCCCGCTTTTTGCAGCGCCTGCACATAACCCTGATAGCGATCCCGACCTGTAGATGTCTGGTCGGTGCCGCCGACCATGGCGATGCGAGTGTGGCCAAGGTTTATGAGATGATTGGTCGCCAGCCCGATGCCAAAACTATCATCACCACGAAATACGGGCGCGGGGCAGCCATCAACCGAACGCGCAATCAGCACCACCGGCAGGCCATTATCCTCAGCCAGCGCAATGTCGGACGCGGGCGTGCCGATCGCTGGCGACATAATCACGCCATCCGCGCCTAGCTGCATCAGGGTCTCAAGAAAATTTCGCTGCTTTTCGGTCGAGTCGTAATGGTTCGACAAAATGAACGTCTGGCGCGATTTATCCAGCTCTGTCTCAATAGACCGCAGAATTTCGGCATAAAACGGGTTCATAATGTCATGAACCACGACACCCAGAATCCCGGATCGTGAGGTACGCAGACTGGCCGCGCGGCGGTTGTAAATATAGCCCAGCGCACGGGCCTCAAGCTTAATGCGCTCGCGCGTATCATCAGCAACCAGCGGACTATCCCGCAAAGCCAGCGAAACCGTCGCGGTTGAAACGCCAAGAGAATCAGCAATGGTGGAAAGTTTAATCTTCTGCGCCAAAGCCTCGTCCCCGTTAGCTCGCTAAATTGCATTTAAACAATTTAAAACGGATTGTCATTAGGGGAAACAATAGCTGTTAGTTCAAGAATTTTGAGCACAATCAGTTAATATTACCTGTCTTGGCATGGTAAGTCACCTTCGGAAGCCCGGCAAAATGCGCATCGCATGTAACGAGTTCATCACAATACTCTAACGTAGTTGCGTATATAATCGCATCTGCCATCGATAGTTTCAGTTCGGCAATTACATCAGCGGCAACCAAGGCCAATTTCGTATCCAGCGGAATCACAACACATGTTTCCGTAAACGCAATGACCTTCTCAGAAATTTGGTCGCCCATTTCCCGTTTCAGCCATTTTGCCAGCTCCAACTGAACCACAGTTGGAACCACCCAAAATGCCTTGTCCGGAATTGATTTTGCCACGACCACACCGACAGGACTGCCCAGCATCCATTCAATCCATGCGGAGCTGTCAATAAGTCTCATTATTCGGTGTCAGATCGATCACGATAGTTGTTTGGATTTGCGCCTTTGGCAATTCCCATCAACTCGGAAACATCGGGAACAGGGACCAAAATCACGCGGCCATCCTTAGGCACAAACGCAAATTCCTGCCCCGCTTCCCACTTATTGGCAGTGCGAACTGATTTGGGGATAGAAATCTGGAATTTTGTCGAAAGCGTCGCTGTATCAGACATATTTCTTACCTTTCACCATCGATGGCGATATGGTAAGAAATATCACGTTTTGCCACCATATAAAAGAGAAATCACTCCTCTGCGGTCGCCTCCTCGTCCGCGGCTTCAACATCATCCTTGCCCAAGTCGTCGCCGGACAGGTTCTTCTCGATCCGCCGCAACATCTTGGAAAGCAGTTTTTGGTCCTTCTTATCCAGACCTTCCAACCCGCGCTTCTCAGTCTTGCGAATGGATTTTTCGATGCCAACAATGGCCTCGCGCCCGGCATCCGTCAGAAAAATATGTGCCAGCCGCGCGTCAGTTTCTGAAGCCCGCTTGTCGAGGAACCCTTGCGCCTGCAAGCGCGAAATCGTTTTGGTGATGGTCGGCGGGCGAACACCAATCTCAAGCGCCAGCGCACCGGGTGTCTGTCCATCTTCCAGCGCAAGTGCCAGCATCAGCTGATCTTGGCCAGCATAGAGTTTTTTCTCAAGCAACTTGATGGCCAATGCTGTGCGGCCAAGACGTGCTACCACCTGTACCTGTTGCAAAATCTTACGGTCTTTTTTCGACATAGTGATCTCCCGCCATCAAGGGCTTGCCGCCACATCACTGTAGCACTAATGCTGTTCTAAGCCGACACATAAACAGGTTATATGACAGTCATGCGACTATGGATAAAAAACCCATTGGCAATCTTGGCAGATAATTCGCAAGGCGGAATTGTCGTTGAAGGTTCCCGTATTGTGGAATGCGTGACCGCTGGAAATATCCCCCGCCATGACAAAGTTTTCGATGCCTCGCGCCATGTCATCATCCCGGGCCTTATCAACACCCATCACCACTTTTACCAAACCCTGACGCGTGCCCACCCGCTGGCTATCAACAAAGAACTATTCCCGTGGCTAAAAGCGCTCTATCCCATTTGGGCGCGGCTGAACCCGCAGGCTTTCCGGCTAGCCACGCGGCTGGCGCTGACTGAACTCATGATGTCCGGCGTCACCTGCACGTCCGATCACCACTATGTTTATCCAGCAGGCCTTGAAGACGCCATGGACATTCAGGCTGAGGAAGCCCGCACGCTGGGCATCCGCATGACGCTCAATCGCGGCTCGATGAACCTCAGCCAAAAAGACGGAGGTCTGCCGCCCGATAGCGTGGTGCAAACCCACGATGCCATTTTGGCGGACTGTGAGCGCTCGATTGAAATGCATCACGAAACTGGCGACGAGGCGCTAATCCAAGTTGCCCTTGCGCCCTGCTCACCATTTTCTGTCACCCGCGAATTGATGCGCGACACTGCCGTTCTCGCGAAAAAATGCGGCTGCCGCCTGCACACGCATCTGGCAGAAACCCATGATGAGGATCGCTTCTGCGTCGAGACGTTCGGCCAGCGCCCGCTGGATTATTTGGAAAGCGTCGGCTGGCTCCATGATAAAACATGGCTGGCGCACGGCATCCATTTTGACGACGCCGAAATCGCCCGCCTTGGCAAAGCCGGCGTTGGCATTTCACATTGCCCGACCTCAAATATGGTCCTCGCCTCCGGCCATTGCCGAACACTGGAACTGGAGGCCGCAGGCGTTTCAGTCGGTCTCGGCGTCGATGGTTCCGCTTCCAACGACGCCTCCAATTTAATGGAAGGCGTGCGCCACGCGCTGATGCTCAACCGGCTGATTTATGGCGCATCGGGGGTCACCCATCTCGATGCGCTACGCTGGGCGACACAAGGTTCAGCGAAATGTCTTGGCCGCGATGAGCTCGGCAAAATCGCCGTCGGCAAGCAAGCGGATCTTGCCATGTTCACGCTTGATGAATTACGCTTTTCGGGCGCTGGCGATCCGCTGGCGGCCTTGGTGCTGTGCGGAGCGCATCGCGCCGATGCTGTCATGATTAAAGGGCAATGGACTGTTAAGGACGCGCAGCCAATCGGGATTGACGTGGCGCAGCTTCGGCGCGACCATGGTGAGGCTGCAAAGCTATTCTTGGCAGGGCTTTAATCGGCAAGGTTTTGAAACATGCATCCCGCCCACAGATTTAGCGCCATGACAAAGTCGGAAGTAATCAATGCCGATACCTCCGGCTGGATTGCCGTGCTCCCCCTTGGCGCGACGGAACAACACGGAACGCATTTACCTGCCGAAACTGATTGGATCATCGCCGACGGGATAGTCAGCGCCACAATCGAAAAGCTCCCGATCACCATGCCAGTGACTTTTCTGCCGACAGAAAAAATCGGCTACTCAATTGAGCATACCAATCGGCCCGGCGTTGAAACCTATAGCTTTGCTGAGGCGATCAACAGGTGGATTGGTATCGGCGAAGAATTGGCGGGCCAAGGCATTCGCAAACTCGTCTTGCTGAACGCCCATGGCGGCAATTCTCCGCTGATGACCATCGTCGCCCATGAGCTACGTGCGCGTAAGAAAATGCTTGTGGTCACGACTAGTTGGACACGCTTTGGCTATCCGGCGGGCATTATCAGCGAGCAAGAAAAAGCCTTCGGCATTCACGGCGGCGAAATTGAAACGTCTGTCATGATGGCACTCCGGCCGGATCTTGTGAACATGGCGGATGCGCGGGATTTCCCCTCGTTGCAATATGAACTCACCCGCACCAACAAGCACCTGCGCGCCTATGGCCCACATGCATTCGGCTGGATGGCAACTGACCTAAACCCACACGGCGTCACCGGCCACGCCGGTCAAGCCACAATCGCCCAAGGCAAAGCCCTCATTGACCACGCCGCATCAGGATTTGTTGAGCTCCTGCGCGATGTCGAAAAGTTTGATGTAACGAGATTTGATAGGGATTAACGTCGAAGGAGACGTCTCTATCCACAGAAATTCTGGCTCCTGCCTTGCGGAACTTCCCCTTCTCCCCATTTCTCCAACGGGGAGAGGGGCCCGAAGGGCGGATGAGGGGCGAAAAATCAGCGAAATTTGGTGGACTACCGCCCCTCACCCTGCCCTCTCCCCGAAGGAGAATCGGGGAGAGGAGGAGCCATTCGCTCGGTAATTCGGCTGTTTATCCATGGTTTTTGCAAATTAAAAATCAATGAATGATCTATTAACTCATTGAAATGATGTCACTTTCATAAACTTCAAAATTTATTTTCACCAAACTTATCCCCACCCCCCAAACCTCCCGCATAATCTTCCTGCTCGTTGCAACGGGGACACGGAATTCATGATCCAAGTGTCTGTGGCAACGGCCGGTGCTTTGCTGGTGGATTGGAAATCCGCTGGGTGTTGAAC
>JAYTVD010000173.1:0-13908 GCA_043744175.1 Phyllobacteriaceae bacterium | reverse complement strand
CTACGGATTTTAACAGATCATCTGGCGTCCCTACGCCCATGAGGTAGCGCGGCTTATGCGCCGGCAGCGCCGGGCACGCAATGCCGAGCATCTCCAGCATAACCGCCTGCGGCTCTCCAACAGCAAGGCCACCAATAGAATAGCCGGGCAAATCCATAGCCGACAACGCTTCAGCTGAACGCAGGCGCAGCGCGGGCACATCGCCGCCTTGCACGATGCCGAACATTGCTTTACCGGGCTGCGTGCCAAACGCCTTGTAGGATCGCTCCGCCCAGCGCGGCGACATTTCCATGGCGCGCTCAATTTCCTTGTGTTCGGCGGGCAGCGCAACGCATTCGTCGAGTTGCATTTGAATATCTGAACCGAGCAGCGTTTGGATTTCAATCGAGCGCTCGGGCGACATGGAATAGGCGCGCCCGTCAATGTGCGAGCGGAAGGTGACGCCCTGTTCGTTGATTTTGCGTAGCTTGGATAGCGACATGACCTGGAAGCCCCCGGAGTCCGTCAAGATGGGGTGCTTCCATGTCGAAAACTTATGAAGGCCGCCAAGCGAGGCAATGCGTTCCGCACCGGGGCGCAGCATCAGATGGTAGGTGTTGCCAAGAATGATATCGGCGCCGAGCCCGCGCACTTGGTCCATATACATGGCCTTCACCGTGCCAGCCGTGCCAACAGGCATGAAGGCGGGCGTGCGGATCATGCCGCGCGGCATGGTGATTTCCCCGCGCCGCGCCGCGCCATCTTGCGCCAATAATTTGAAAGTGAACTGTGCAGTCATGTGTTTAGAAGGGCATTTGTGCCCTGCCCTTGTGGTAAAATCAGGCTGGTATCACCGTAGGAGTAAAAACGATAGCTAGATTGAATGGCGTGCGCATAAGCCGCCTTCATTGTGTCGTATCCGCCGAGTGCAGACACCAGCATGAAAAGCGTGGAACGCGGCAGGTGAAAATTGGTCATCAAACCGTCGATAAATTTGAATTTGTAGCCCGGCGTAATGAAAATATCCGTCGCTCCCGACCATTCTTGCAACGTGCCATCAGCATTGGCAGCACTTTCTAAGAGGCGCAGCGATGTGGTGCCGACTGCGATAATCCGGCGTCCCTCACGCTTGGCCTTGTTCAGGCTTGCGGCAACGGCAGTGCTAATCTGCCCCACCTCGTGATGCATTTTATGGTCTTTTGTGTCGTCCACTTTCACCGGTAAAAACGTTCCCGCGCCGACATGTAGCGTCACAAAATGCCGCTCGATGCCCTTGGCATCTAAGGTCGCAAACAGTTCTGGCGTGAAATGTAGGCCAGCCGTAGGCGCGGCAACAGCACCTTCTTCGCGGGCGTAAATAGTCTGGTAGTCCGTCAAATCATGGGCATCATCACTGCGCTTGGCGGCAATATAAGGCGGAATTGGGATATGGCCGACCGTGCGGATAGCATCATCTAAGTGTGGACCCGAGAAATCAAAACGCAACAGCGCTTCACCGCCATCAGTCTTTTCCGCAACTGTTGCGTCGAGCTGGCCCAGCATACAGGCGCCTTCGTCATGGCCAAAACGGATGAGATCGCCGACTCTCGCGCGCTTAGAGGGGCGCAGAAATGCCCGCCATTCACTCGCGCTCTCACGCATATGCAAAGTTGCCTCAACGCGGGCAAAGTTGCCATCCCGCTCGCGAAGGCCAAACAGCTGCGCGGGTATCACCTTGGTATCGTTGAAAACCAATACGTCGCCCGCGCGAAGCAAACTCGGCAAATCAGCGACGGTCGCGTCCGAAATATCAGTGCCAGAAATCAACAACAGCTTTGCGCTTTCGCGTGGCTCCGCTGGTCGCAGCGCGATACGCTCTTCCGGAAGCTCGAAATCAAACTGATCGACGCGCATATGGTTTAACCGCAAAAAATGAAGGCCCGCCGCAGCACGGCAACGGCAGGCCAATACAATATCTAGTTCATTTTACAAATGCAGAAATTAAACGTCCGCAGCAATCTTGGCGCTGACGATTGAATCTGGATCTGACACAGGTTCGCCGCGCTTGATCTTGTCGACAAATTCCATGCCCTGCATTACTTGGCCCCAAACAGTGTACTGACGGTTCAGGAACGAGGCATCGCCGAAGCAGATGAAGAATTGCGAGTTGGCAGAATTAGGGTTCTGCGAACGCGCCATTGAAAGCGTGCCGCGACCGTGGTTGGTGTTGGAAAATTCGGCCTTCAAATCGGGCTTGTCCGAACCGCCCATGCCGGCGCGCGACGGATTGAAATCCTTGCCGCCCTTTTTTCCGAACTTCACATCGCCAGTTTGCGCCATGAAACCATCGATGACGCGGTGGAAAACCACGCCATCATATGCGCCTTCGCGGGCCAATTCCTTGATGCGTCCCACATGGCCGGGAGCCAATTCCGGGAACATTTCAATCACAACTGTGCCCTTGGTGGTTTCCAAGATCAGTGTGTTTTCCGGGTCTTTAGTCGTCATAAAATTAGTCCTCTTTGATTTTTGTGATTATTTGTCAGCAGCGATTTTCACGCTGATCATCTTGTCAGGGTCTGTCACAACGCCGTTTTGCGCTTCTTCGCCGCGTTTGATTTTATCGACTAGCTCCATGCCGGATTCGACCGTGCCAACAACAGTGTACTGGCCGTTCAAGAATGCGCCATCGCCGAACATAATGAAAAACTGCGAGTTAGCCGAGTTTGGATCTTGCGCACGAGCCATACCGACTGTGCCACGCACGAATGATTCCTTGGAAAATTCAGCCGGAATATTCGGTAAATCCGAACCGCCAGTGCCTGCCGCATCCTTGTTGTAATTCTTGCCCGCATTGCCATATTGGCCGTCGCCAGTCTGCGCCATAAAGCCGTCGATCACGCGGTGAAACACAACATCATTGTAAAAGCCCTTGCGAACCAGAGCCTTGATCTGTGCAACATGTTTTGGAGCGAGGTCCGGACGAAGTGTGATTGTAACGTCACCGTCCTTGAGCTTGATAGTCATTGTATCCTCAGGAGCCGCAGCAAGGGCAACGAATGAGAATGTGGCAAACAAAATAGCGCTGGCCAAAAGCCGGAACAATTTAGACATGAGTAAACCTTTATTTGTTGAAGTGAGATTTGAGTGCGCTAGCAACATTTTCTGGCACAAAGCCAGTAATATCGCCGCCCATGGATGCGATTTGGCGCACCAATGTGGCAGTGATATGCCGCGAATTTGATTTAGCTGGAAAGAATAACGTGCGGATGTGCGGCGCCATTTGACGGTTCATGCCCGCCATATTCATTTCATAGTCAAAATCAGTGCCATCGCGAAGTCCACGCACCATGATGGTAGCGCTAACTTTATTTGCCGCGTCCACCGCCAATCCGTCAAATGACTGAACCGACACATCGCCCGCGCGCATCGGAAACACTGCACTAACCGAACTGGTTATCAGCGCCACGCGTGCTTCAAAATCAAACAGCGGCTTTTTACCAGGATGAACACCAATCGCGATAACCAGTTTATCGGCAACATCCAAAGCATCGCCAATCACATCAAGGTGACCATTTGTCATTGGATCAAAGGAACCAGTATAAAAGCCGATTTTCATGGGCGTCCTCTACCCGTTTCATACACAATTGCCAAGCCAATCAATCCACTGGCTAATCACTGGTCTAAGATGAACTCAAAATGAACGGACTAATCAGTATCGGTTCAGTGGAACTATGTGATGGTCTCACTCGTTACATGTTTAGAAACAAAACGATTGGAACCCGCCATGCTCATTCTCTTACTAGCCGCATCCATGATGACCGCAATGCTGGTAGCCACAGCTGTGATGCTTCACAATAACGAATCTCAATCCACGGCAGAAACCACGTCACATTTTTAATCGTGGCGTGATTCTCTCCAACTAAGCGTCAGGCGCAACATCGCCCACAGGTGTCTCAGTTCCAATTTCCTCATCGGTTTCCGGCTCACTAATACGCTCCACGGAGACAACTTTCTCGCCTTCTGCCGTATTGAAAACCGTGACGCCCTTTGTGGCGCGGCTAGCAATGCGGATGCCATCAACCGGCACACGGATCAGCGTTCCACCATCCGACACCATCATAATCTGATCACCATTGCCAACCGGGAACGCCGCAATCAACGGCCCTATTTCTGCAACCTTGGAAACGTCCGTGGCGCGGATACCCTTGCCACCGCGTCCTGTCAGGCGGAAATCATATGACGAAGAGCGCTTGCCATAGCCAAGCTGTGTCATGGTCAAAATGAACTGCTCGTGAGCTTTTAGCTCCTCATAGCGCTCATCTGTCAATGACGCTTCCTCCGTCACTTCCTCATTGGTCAACACCACATCATCAACTTCAGCGCCAGCCAAACGGCGCTCGGCTGTGGCGCGCTTGAGATAGGCGGCGCGCTCAGCAGGCTCGGCATTAACATGGTCAAGAATGGTCATGGATATGGCACGATCAGCATCAGCCATATTGATACCTCGCACACCGACCGAATTACGGCTGGAGAAGACGCGCACATCATCCACCGCAAAGCGAATGCACTGGCCAGAAGCAGCGGTCAAAAGCACATCATTATTATCGGTGCAAGTTTCTACGCCAAGGATTTCATCGCCCTCTTCTTCCAGCTTCATCGCGATTTTACCGTTGCGATTTACCTGCACGAAATCAGACAATTTGTTGCGCCGCACCGTGCCGCGTGTGGTAGCGAACATCACATCCAACTCACCCCATGTCCCTTCATCCTCGGGCAGTGGCATAATGGTGGTAATGCGCTCGCCCAGCTGAAGCGGGAGCATATTGATAAGCGCTTTCCCGCGCGATTGCGGCGAGCCGATAGGCAGACGCCAGACCTTCTCTTTATACACAATACCACGAGAAGAGAAAAACAGGATCGGGGTATGCGTATTGGCAACGAACAACCGCGTGACGAAATCCTCGTCCTTGGTGGACATGCCGGAACGGCCTTTGCCGCCGCGCCGCTGGGCGCGGTACATCGCAAGCGGCACACGCTTTATATACCCAGCATGAGAGACCGTTACAACCATGTCTTCGCGAGCAATTAAGTCTTCGTCATCCATATCCGGCCCGCCATCTGCAAGCTCGGTACGGCGTGGATTGGCGAACTGATCGCGAACCGCTATGAGTTCATCTTTGACGATGGTCATGATGCGGACGCGGGAGCGCAAAATATCAAGGAAATCAGTGATTTCCGCACCGATCTTCGCAAGCTCGTCAGCAATTTCATCACGGCCCAAAGCTGTCAAACGGGCAAGGCGAAGTTCAAGGATTGCGCGCGCTTGCTCGTCGGAAAGATTGTAAGTCTGGTCATCATTGATCGGATGAATGGGATCATCAATCAGCGCAATGAGCGGCGCAACATCATGGGCCGGCCAGCGCCGCATCATCAATTGTTCGCGCGCGGTCGCCGGGTCTGGCGCACGACGAATAAGCTCGATGACTTCATCGATATTGGCAACCGCAATGGCCAAACCAACCAATATATGGGCGCGGTCGCGGCACTTCATCAACAAATATTTGGTACGCCGCGAGACCACTTCTTCACGGAAATTAATGAAGGCGTGCAGCATATCCAAGAGGTTCATCACCTCCGGTTTGCCGCCATTCAGCGCCACCATATTGCAGCCAAAGCTGGTTTGCAGCGGCGTGTATTTGTAGAGCTGATTGAGGATAACATCCGCAACCGCATCGCGCTTCAATTCCACGACAACGCGGTAACCGTCACGGTCGGACTCATCGCGAATATCCGAGATGCCTTCGACGCGCTTTTCGCGCACCAGCTCGGCCATCTTTTCAATCATCGTCAGCTTGTTCACCTGATAGGGGACTTCTGTAACGACAATTTGTTCACGGTCGCCACGCATTGGCTCAATGGTGGCGCGGCCACGCATGATTACTGAGCCACGGCCGGTGGAATAGGCCGAATAGATGCCGGACTTGCCAAGTATCAGTGCGCCTGTTGGGAAGTCCGGACCGGGAATGAACTCCATCAACTCGGTCAGTTCCATATCCGGCTTGTCAATCAGCGCCACGCAGCCATTAATGACTTCGCCAAGATTATGCGGTGGAATATTAGTCGCCATACCAACAGCGATGCCGCCGGAACCATTGACCAAAAGATTGGGAAAACGCGCAGGCAGAACCTTAGGCTCGCTCGTAGTGGCGTCATAGTTTTCCTGGAAATCGACTGTATCTTTGTCGATATCTTCCAAAAGCTCATGCGCACCGCGTGAAAGCCGCGCTTCGGTGTAACGCATGGCGGCAGGTGGATCGCCATCGATGGAACCAAAATTGCCCTGCCCGTCAATCAACGGGAAGCGAAGCGACCAGTCCTGAGCCATACGCACCAGCGCGTCGTAAATCGAAGCATCGCCATGGGGATGGTATTTACCCATCACGTCCGCAACGGGACGGGCGGATTTCACATATTTACGATTCCAGTGATAACCACTTTCATGAGCTGCATAAAGTATGCGCCGGTGCACCGGCTTCAAGCCATCGCGGACATCAGGAAGCGCGCGGCTTACGATAACGCTCATGGCGTAGTCGAGATAAGAACGCTGCATTTCCTCCATAATGGAGATTGGCTCAATGCCGGGTGTCATGCTGGAAGGGCTTTGATCAGTCACGTTTACCGCCGAATCTATAGAATCAATGTAGCTGTCTTATAGCCTAATGGGCCAAGAAACGCGAACTTTGAGTGGAGCAAATTTTGATTTAAAACATAATGAATTCATAGACTTAACCGGTTGTCGTAAGGTGGGTAAAAACCACGCCTGTTGAAAAGTCGAATTATGTGTAATTTGGCGAATATAAGGTGGATTTATAAGAGCGAGTTTGACGGTAATGTTTTTGAATTATGACGCCCTGACAAACGCTTTGGTGACGATATTGGTCACCATCAGCCCACATAGCCTTGCACCGCTTTTCCTCGTTTTGACGCGCGGCATGGACCGTAAGCAGCGCAACCAAGTCGCCATCCGCTCCAGCGTGATTGCCACGCTCGTGCTCTCGATGTTCGCTATTTTTGGAACCTCAATTCTCGGTCTGTTTGGCATAACGATTTCGGCCTTCAAGCTGGCTGGTGGCTTGCTACTATTTTATATTGCCTTTGAAATGATCTTTGAGCGCCGCGAGCAGCGCCGCGAAGCTAGTGCGGAAATCGCCATCACCAAGGATATGATTCAAAATATCTCGGCGTTTCCACTCGCGGTGCCTCTGATTGCAGGCCCCGGCACGATTTCGG
Source organism: Phyllobacteriaceae bacterium (assembly GCA_043744175.1). Taxonomy (GTDB): domain Bacteria; phylum Pseudomonadota; class Alphaproteobacteria; order Rhizobiales; family Rhizobiaceae; genus JANMEX01. The sequence continues at coordinate 6,657 of JAYTVD010000173.1, read as the reverse complement.
CGACAATTTTGCTTGCTGATAAATTTGGACCCATTGAATCCCGCGTTGCGCTAATCCCGGTCATACTTGTCTCAGTGGCGATCACATGGTCAATATTCATGATCGCCGAGCGCTTGGACAAGTTACTCGGTCAAACTGGCCGCTCCATCCTCACACGATTACTGGGGATGCTCCTAGCAGCGCTAGCGGTGCAGTTTGTATTTGATGCGATCAAAGTGCTGATGGCGCACTAAACGAGCGCCAACGCCTCATCAAAATGGGATTTCATCATCCAAGTCACGTGAGAAGCTCCCGCCGCCAGATTGTGCTGGCGCTGGAGTACGCGAACCACCTGATGATGGCATCGGGCTGGAACGGCCAAAATCAGAGCCTTCACTTTGGTCATACTCACCACCACCGCTACGGCTTGAACCTTCATTGCGGCTATCAAGCATCTGCAATTCTCCACGATACTTCTGCAGCACGATTTCAATGGTGTATTTTTCCACGCCTGAATTATCTGTCCACTTGCGCGTTTGCATGGCGCCTTCAATGTAGACTTTCATGCCCTTTTTGAGATATTGCTCGGCAATCTTGGCAATTTGGTCGTTAAAAATAACGATATTGTGCCACTCGGTTTTTTCCTTGCGCTCGCCGGAATTTTTGTCGCGCCAAGATTCTGAAGTCGCAAGCGAGAAGTTGACTACGGAGTCACCTGATTGCATTTTGCGCACTTCTGGGTCCTTACCCAGATTTCCAATCAAAATTACCTTGTTCAAACTACCAGCCATGATCTTAACCCTCGAAAACACTAAACTGAGTTTAACTTAACCCAAGCGGACGCAATTTGCTGCGTGACAATTTGCTATCCACAGAAGTTTTGTTCTTATTTTGTTCTATTTATGCGTATGGCAATTGTCAACTGACATTATGACACGACCGTGATTCACACTTTGCCTGCGCCCTAGCTTAAAAATAAATAGAGCCCCGCGGCTCATTGGGCACGCGAGGCTCTCAGAAGATTTATTCCTTCTTCAAGGCAGTTTCGCCTGCATTGTTGTGAGGCGACAATGGAACAACGATGTGATCAGACGGGTATAGCCCGCATCTAAATCTGTTCTGGCGGCGTCATGGCTCCGCTCCTAAATTTCGAGGCACCAATTGTGCGACACCCAAAACATGCTCCCGAATTCACCTTGCGTCAAGGGCAGTTTCACTCTGCCTAATCACAATGTATTTCACCAAACTTGGGGTTTACTTTTCATTTTGTTCTATATACGTTCTTTTTATAAGTCTGCACATGTCAGTATATCTCAGTTTCCGGTGTATCATTGTGAGTGGAGGCGCGTTGCGGTCTCGACATTGCGCCTTCACTATCTAAATAGAGAGCTTGATTAGTTTCGAGTAGCGGACCCCTATGGCTGACCACAAATTTCTATCCATTCGCGGCGCGCGCGAGCATAATTTGAAGAATATTGATCTGGATTTACCGCGTGACAGTCTGATTGTCATGACCGGTGTGTCTGGCTCCGGTAAATCTTCATTGGCGTTTGACACGATCTATGCCGAAGGCCAAAGGCGCTATGTCGAAAGCCTTTCTGCTTATGCGCGGCAATTTCTTGAGATGATGCAAAAGCCGGATGTGGACCAAATTGATGGTCTGTCGCCGGCTATTTCAATTGAACAGAAAACTACATCGCGAAATCCGCGTTCGACGGTCGGCACGGTCACTGAAATTCACGACTATATGCGCTTGCTGTTCGCACGAGTTGGCATTCCCTATTCGCCCGCCACGGGACTTCCGATCGAGAGCCAGACCGTTAGCCAGATGGTGGACCGGGTACTGGAACAAGAAGAAGGCACGCGGCTCTTTTTGCTCGCTCCCATTTCACGCGGCCGCAAGGGTGAGTTTAAGAAGGAACTGGCCGAGCTGCAGAAAAAGGGTTTCCAGCGCGTCAAAGTTGACGGCGTTTTCTATGAAATGTCTGAGGTTCCGGCGCTCGATAAAAAGTTTAAGCACGACATTGATGTGGTGGTGGACCGTGTCGTCGTGCGCAATGACATGAAGGCGCGGCTTGCCGATAGCTTGGAAACCGCGCTGCGCCTTGCAGATGGCATTGCCGTGGCGGAGTTTGCAGATAGGCCGCTCGCCGCTGGCGATACTTCAGAAGAAGGCGCGAACAAATCCAAAAACGAGACGCACGAGCGGCTGTTGTTTTCAGAAAAATTCGCGTGTCCCGTATCCGGCTTCACAATTGCCGAGATCGAGCCCCGGCTGTTTTCATTCAACAACCCTTTCGGTGCTTGTCCCACTTGCGATGGTTTGGGTTCAAAGCAAGCCGTTGATCCCAATCTTATCGTGCCGGAAGATCACGTATCGTTACGCGAAGGCGCGGTTGCGCCATGGGCAAAATCCACCTCGCCTTACTATACGCAAACGTTGGAAGCGCTTTCCAAGGAATATGGCTTCAAGCTTGGCGACCGTTGGCGCGATCTAAACGAAGACGCCCAAAAGGCAATATTATATGGTACCGGCAGCCGCGAAATTGCATTTCAGTATGATGATGGCCTGCGCTCGTATAAAACGACCAAAGTCTTCGAAGGCGTCATTCCTAACTTGGAGCGTCGCTGGAAAGAGACTGACTCCGCATGGTCGCGCGAAGATATTGAGCGCTATATGTCGGCGACGCCCTGCCCCGCCTGCCTTGGCTTCCGCCTGAAGCCGGAGTCCCTGGCGGTTAAGATCAATGGCTGTCACATTGGTCAGGTTTCCAATCTCTCTATTAAAAATGCCGTGCAATGGTTTGCGGATCTGCCAAACCATCTCAACGCCAAGCAAACCGAAATTGCACCTCGAATCCTCAAGGAAATCCGAGACCGCTTACGTTTCTTGAATGACGTCGGCCTTGAATATCTATCCCTGTCGCGCAATTCAGGCACGCTCTCTGGTGGTGAAAGTCAGCGCATTCGGCTTGCCTCGCAGATTGGCTCCGGCTTAACTGGTGTTCTTTATGTGCTGGATGAGCCATCCATCGGCCTGCACCAGCGCGATAATGAGCGCCTGCTCGTCACGCTGCGCCATTTGCGCGATTTGGGAAATACCGTGATCGTCGTCGAGCATGATGAGGATGCCATCCTCACTGCCGACTATGTGGTGGATATCGGCCCGGCGGCTGGTGTGCACGGCGGCGAGATTATCGCCAAGGGTTCTCCGTCCGATATTATGGCCAATAAAAATTCGCTCACCGGCAAATACCTCACCGGCGAACTTGCTGTGCCTGTCCCGTCCGAACGGCGCAAGATCAATAAGGCCAAGCGCATCAAGGTTGTTGGCGCGCGTGGTAATAATTTGAAAAATGTCACGGCGGAAATCCCGCTGGGCTGCTTTACGGCGGTCACGGGCGTTTCCGGCGGTGGCAAGTCCACATTTCTCATCGAAACGCTGTTCGCCGCAGCGTCCCGCCGCATCATGGGCTCGCGCGAACATCCAGCCGAGCATGACCGCATCGAGGGTCTGGAATTTATCGACAAGGTCATCGACATTGACCAATCGCCAATTGGCCGCACCCCGCGCTCCAATCCGGCGACCTATACCGGTGCTTTCACACCTATACGCGATTGGTTTGCGGGCCTGCCGGAAGCCAAAGCGCGTGGCTATCAGCCGGGCCGCTTTTCGTTCAACGTCAAAGGGGGGCGCTGCGAGGCGTGTCAGGGCGATGGCGTCATAAAAATTGAGATGCATTTCTTACCGGATGTTTATGTCACTTGCGATGTCTGCCACGGCAAGCGCTACAACCGCGAAACGCTGGATGTGGTTTTCAAAGGCAAAAGTATTGCCGATGTATTGGATATGACCGTGGAAGAAGGCGTCGATTTCTTCGCCGCAGTGCCCGTGGTGCGTGATAAGCTCGATGCGCTCAAGCAAGTCGGCCTCGGCTATATCCACATCGGCCAGCAAGCCACAACGCTGTCCGGCGGCGAGGCGCAGCGCATTAAGCTCGCCAAAGAACTATCGCGCAAAGCCACCGGCCGCACGCTCTATATCTTGGATGAGCCGACCACAGGCCTGCATTTCCACGATGTGGCCAAGCTGCTGGAAGTGCTGCACGAGCTGGTCGATCAGGGCAACACCGTCGTCGTCATTGAGCATAATCTTGAAGTCATCAAAACCGCCGACTGGATCGTCGATCTAGGCCCCGAAGGCGGCGATGGCGGCGGCGAGATTGTTGCCGTTGGCAGGCCGGAAGATATTCTTGACGAGCCGAGATCTTATACAGCGAAGTTTTTGAAGGATTTGCTGGCGAGAAAGCCGGGGAAGCGTGCGATGGCGGCGGAGTGAACTATGACTGAGCTACTTTACTTTGCTTATGGGTCAAACATGGATAGGGACCAAATGCTTGAAAGATGTCCTGATGCAAAAATTATTGGGTCTGCGTATCTTCCAAACTACGAATTGTCTTTTCCACGCTTTTCACGGAACAGAGGTTGCGCTGTTGCTAGCATTGAGTCGGCGTCCGACAAAAATCTTTGGGGGGTGTTGTTCGAATTGACACCCCGAGATGTGTTTAATTTAAACAAGAATGAGGGGTATAAGAAAGGGCGGGAGGCATCAAAAAACTCGTATAACAAAATACCCGTGACGGTCTATTGTTATGGCACAGACGCTGACCGCGCTATATCTGCATTTACATACATAGCGGTTCCACAGGAGGGTTTTGATGGAAAACCAAACCGCTAATATTTGGATAAAATTTTGAAAGGTGCGCGCGCCAATCGCTTACCAACATATTATATGCTGAGTTTAGAGCGCATCGAGACGGACAATTGATTTTATTTCCAATCCGTTCCTTGAAATAATTATAATTTTGTAGTTATATATTGTCCATGATCGAAACGATCTTTGAATGGGATGAGGCCAAGAACCTCTCAAATCGTGCAAAGCACGGATTAACTTTCCAAACCGCTTCGCGCGTGTTCGCAGATCCATTTGTAACGATAAAACAAGATCGAATTGAAAATGGCGAAATGCGTTGGCAAGCGTGGGGCCTCGTTGATGGTTCACTGTTTCTACTTGTTGCATTTGTGTCGCGTGATGAAGAAACCGAAGACACGGCAGTTGAGGTCATCAGAATTATTTCGGCGAGAAAGGCCTCACCAAAAGAAAGGCGTCATTATGAAAACAGATACCAATAAAACTGTCCGATATAGCATCGACCTAAACAATCTCCCGCCATTAAGCGAAGTCCAGAAGGCTGAGCTAAAGGCTCTTGCATCCAAACCAGACAACGAAATCGACTTTAGCGACATTCCCGAGCTAACAGATGAACAATTGGCAAGAGCTGTACGTGGCGGTTTTTACAAGCCTATGAAGCAACAGATCACTGCTCGGGTGGATAGTGATGTGCTACATTGGTTAAAGTCACAGGGCAAAGGCTACCAATCGCGTTTGAACGAAATATTGCGTGAAAAAATGGTTGAATCGCTCAAGCTGAAGTCCAATAACTAACACAATCAAACGCTGGAGGCATTCCCATGACAGGCACTATTCGCTCCGGTATTGGCGGTTGGACCTTCGCGCCATGGGAAGGCACATTTTATCCTGACAATTGGCTAACACCAAACACCTTGCATTCGCGGCGTCCAAGCTAAAATCTATTGAGGTCAATGGCAAATATTATTCTACCTTTAGCCTTATCGCCTTTCACAATTCATGGAGAATTGAAGATGGAAGTGGTCGAATTTATTGTGAAGAACAATGCGTATCTCATATTGCTGCTGTTGTTTGTAGTTTTCTTTTTTCTAATGCTACAATATTTGTTGGATTATTTAATTATTGGCCGGAATTTTGATTCCAGATTAAAAAACACCATTCGCAAAGGCAATTACAATATAAATAGTGACGCTGGCAGAGATGGTAATGTAATTGATTTTGAGAGTAACAAACGTTTCTTGCCAACAGACTCGACAAAATTAAGCACAAAAGTGCGCATAAAAAATAGGAATAATTTTGAATCAAAGAACCTTCTGAACTTAAGCGAGCAAAGGTTTTTTCGACTATTGAGCGAGATACTGACTGATTGCCACATTTTTCCTCAGGTTTCGTTCAACGCTCTGATGACTCACGCCTCTTGGATTTCACGCCCTTATTGGCAACAGATGGTTCGTTCTAAATTCAATGCCAAATATGTTGATTTTGTTGCCTGCAAAAAATTGGATTTGAGCGTCCTTGCGGTAATCGAATATGATGGCCTCGGGCATCGAAGCACAGCCGATAGTGAGAGAGATAGCCTATTGACCGGCGTGGGGTATCGCGTTGAGCGCTTCACACATCACGATACGCCACATTCGATCAGGCTTCGCTTTGGATTGCTCGAAAAAACAAATTTGGCCCCGCCTTTGCAGTGAAATCGGGCTTGTAGCTTAGATTGTGGATAGCTATTCCTTGACTTTATCCACGATGTGTTGCGGTAAACGCGTAATTGTTCGCCCCTATCCAATTGATATTATGACATATTGTAAAATGTGGAAATTATTTCCACCAATTCTATCCCCACCTCCCAAACCTCCTGCATAATCCCTTTGCTCGTTGCAACGGGGACACGGAATTCATGATCCAAGTGTCTGTGGCAACGGCCGGTGCTTTGCTGGCGGAAGGGATATCCGCTGGGTGTTGAACCC
>JAYTVD010000172.1:0-13936 GCA_043744175.1 Phyllobacteriaceae bacterium | reverse complement strand
GAAAAGTGGTGGGTGCGACAGGTTTCGAACCTGTGACCCGATGATTAAGAGTCATCTGCTCTACCAACTGAGCTACGCACCCACTTTTGCCCGCTGGCTTAAAAGCCGTGAACGAGGCGGTCTATAACCAGCCAATCGGCCCCTGTCTAGCGCTGTCGGCTAAAAAACAGCATTTCATAGAAACAATCGCCCTTCGGCCACCTTTACCGCGCTGCCGGATATCCCCACCGCGGCCAAATTGCCGCCGATTATCTCAAGCGAGAGCCCAATTTGCGATGGTCTTCCCATCTCAACCCCTTGATTTATAATCACTTTATGGATTTGATTTGAAGTAAACTCAAATGTCTGCAAGGTCTTTGCAAATGCGACCGCCGCCGATCCCGTCGCGGGGTCTTCGGCTATGCCATCCCAGGGCGCAAACATCCGAACGCGGAAAACGCCCTGGCTCTCACGGCAGTAGAGATAGGGCGCTGCAAACTTCCCTTCGCGCTCGATATCCAGTTTCAGCCATTTATCTGCGTTCACCTTGGCGTCAGCCAGCGCGTCCAACGTCTTCACAGGTATGGTCACGTAAGGCACACCACCTGACGTCATGAAAATCTTATGACGATCAAAGCCCACCGCTTCAGACTTAAGATTGAGCGCATCACAAAGCTCTATAATATTGAAATCAAAGGGTAATTCCACTGGCGTGCGCGCCGCGGTGAACGATGATTTACCACCGAATTCATCTGCTGAAACCAGGCAAGCAACAGGACCGACGCCTTCCTCCAACACAATTTTCGCACCCGCTACCAAACGATTCTCGCCAGCAAACGCAATCGCCCCGCCAATTGTCGGATGCCCGGCAAACGGCAATTCGCCCAGCGGCATAAATATTCGCACTTTCGCCGCATGTTCAGGATTTTCCGGCGGCAAAAAGAAAATTGTCTCGGCAATGTTAAATTCACGCGCAATTGCCTGCATTTCTGCACCAGAAAGGCCTTTTGCATCCAAAATCACGCCTAATTGGTTGCCCGCCAGCGCTTTTTCGGTGAAAACATCGTAAATCATATAGTCTATCGATCGCATCGCCTCTCTCCTTCGTTACAAACATGTCCAATATTTAATTTGTATTTTGCCCGCGCAAAGCCGAATTACCAGTCAGCATTTGTTATGCCTGAAAGGCTGTTATTTGATGGATCAACGGGTCAAAACCTCATCTCCCACAATCTCACCAGAAATTGCGGCAGCCCTCTCGTTGGACAAATCCGGTAAGGCGCGGTCCGGCAAACGCAAGTGGCTGCGTTATCTATTGATTCCATTGGCTTTAATCGGCGTTTTCTACGGCTATCAAAGCTACGCAACAAAATCAGCCACGACGAAAACCTACGTCAGCGAACCGGCAACCGTCGGCAACCTCGTTGTGGAAGTCAGCGCCTCTGGCACACTGCAACCCCTCACCAAGGTCGATGTCTCCAGCGAGCAATCCGGCGTAGTGCGGCAAGTCAACTTTGATGAAAACGATTCTGTCAAAAAAGGTGATATTCTAGCAGTTCTCGACACCACGACACTAAGCGCCCAAGTGGAACGTGCGCAGGCCTCTGTGGTGGCTGCTAAGGCCCGCATAACCGATGCTCAGACCACATTAAAGGAAATGGAGCAAACTCTGGACCGCTCCAAAAGCCTCGCCACCCGTGGCACCCTTTCGCAGCAGGATTTGGAAGGCGTTGTAGCCAAGCGTGACCGCGCCACGAGTTCAGTGACCAGCGTAGAGGCAGACCTTGCAGTCGCCCAAGCGGACCTAAAATTGCAGCAGGCGGCACTCGCCAAAAGCACGATTTACGCGCCCATTGATGGTATCATTTTGACCCGCTCAGTGGATACTGGCCAGACGGTTGCCGCTTCGCTCTCCGCCCCGATCTTGTTTGTCATCGCCGCCGATTTGAAAAACATGAAGCTGGAAGCCGCCATTGATGAAGCGGACATAGGTATGGTCGCCAAGGATCAAAAGGCAAAATTCAAGGTCGATGCCTACCCCGACAAGAAGTTCAATGCTGCCATCACGCAGATCGCCTATGCCTCGCAAACCACTGATAATGTTGTAACTTATGAAGCGCAGCTTGGCGTGGATAATGCTGACTTAACCTTACGCCCCGGTATGACAGCCAATGTTGATATTATCGTGCGCGAGGCAAATGGCGTGCTCACAGTGCCCAACAATGCGTTCCGTTATCAGCCTACGCCCGTTGCTGAAGCCAAGAGCTTTAGCATAACTAGCATGTTTATGCCCCGCATGGGTCGCCAGCAGGCCAAGACTGCGCCAGCCATCGCCTCTGATGGAACGCGCACCCTCTATGTGTTGAAGAACGGCCTGCCTGAAGCCGTACAGGTAAAGACCGGTTCGACTGACGGGACAAGGACAGAGGTGCTCTCCGGTGTTGCAGAAAACGATGTGATCGTAACAGCAGAGTCCACCAAAGATACGGCGAAAGCCAACTAATTATGACTAAAACACCATTTATTGAATTCGTCGATTTATGGAAGAGCTATGGCTCAGGCGAGGCGCAGGTTAATGCCTTGGCCGGTATCAACTTGACCATAAATCGCGGCGAATTCGTCACCATTATGGGGCCATCCGGCTCCGGCAAATCCACCTCAATGAACATCATCGGTTGCCTTGATACGCCCACCAGCGGGCGTTATGGCTTGATGGGTGTAGATGCAGGACGATTGGACCGCGAGCGTCGCGCCACCTTGCGCAATCTCTATATTGGCTTCGTCTTCCAAGGCTATAATCTCCTGCCGCGCACCACCGCGCTTGATAATGTTGAGTTGCCCTTGGTTTATCGTGGTATTGGCAAAAAAGAGCGACGGGAGCGCGCTATGAGCGCCCTATCGCTTGTTGGCTTGGCTGATCGCTACTCCCATACACCAGCCGAACTTTCTGGCGGCCAACAACAGCGCGTCGCCATCGCCCGCGCCTTTGTGACAGAGCCGCAATTGCTTGTGGCTGACGAGCCGACAGGCAATTTGGACACAGCGCGCAGCCATGAAATCATGGGGCTTTTGACAAAGCTTAACGAAGACAATGGCTTAACCATCGTCATGGTCACACACGAAGCTGATATCGCCGCCTTTGGCACGCGAACCATAAAATTTGTCGATGGCAATATTGCTTCAGACCACATCAACAGAAAGCAAGGCTGATGTTTTTAGAAACGGTACGCCTCGCACTTTCGTCGATCCGTCGCAACGCTTTGCGCTCATTCCTTACCCTGCTCGGCATCGTCATTGGCGTCGCGGCAGTTATCGCCATGATAACAATAGGTAATGGCACCACCGCCAAAGTGCAGGCCGATATTTCCAAGCTGGGCAGTAACTTGCTCGTAGTTCGTCCCGGCCAGCCTGCCGGTCCTGGCTCGCCACCCTCATCTCCTGCGCGCCCGTTTAATGCCACCCACGTCGCCGCCCTGCAAAAAGGCCTTACCGGAATCAAGGCCATCTCCGCCGTAAGCCAAAAAAGCCTGCGCGTTGTTTATGGCACGGAAAGCCTGACTGCCGGTGTCACAGGTACTGATTTGGGCTTTTTCTCCGTCCGCGATTGGGCAGTCACCCAAGGGCGAGAGTTTAGCGAACAGGAAGTGCGCGGCGGCACGCCCGTCTGCCTCATTGGCGAAACCGTTCGCAAGCAATTCTTTGGAGGCGGTGATCCTCTTGGCAGCACCATTCGCGTGGGCGGGGTTAATTGCCCGGTGATTGGCTTGCTGGAGGCAAAGGGCACGTCTGGTTTCGGGCAAGACCAAGATAATATTGTCTTGATGCCGCTCAGCGCGTTTCAGCGCCGCGTTTCTGGCAAAACTGATATTGAAACTATCTATGTTGCGGCAAACGATGGCGTCGCAACCTCCGCAGTGCAGTCAGATATTGAGGCTATTTTGCGTGATTCCCGCAAGATTGCACTCGGTAGCGATGACGATTTTTCCGTCCGCGACCAAACCCAGATGGCGAACACCTTAACCTCCACAATGACCACTATGACAGGTATGCTAAGCGCCGTTGCGGGTGTCAGTCTGCTCGTGGGCGGTATCGGCATCATGAACATAATGCTGGTATCAGTTACCGAACGAACCCGCGAAATCGGCATTCGTCTTGCCATCGGCGCTCATGAGCGTCATATCCTCACCCAGTTTGTCGTGGAGGCAACCGTGCTATCGCTTATCGGCGGTATATTCGGCATTCTACTTGGGTTGGGACTGGCGCTACTTGTGTCTTCGCTATTCGGCATTCCGTTCAATCCGAGCCTGTCAGTTATAGCATTGGCCGCAGGATTTTCGGCCATGATCGGCCTTGTGTTCGGCTTCTTCCCCGCACTGCGCGGGGCACGGCTGGACCCGATTGAGGCCCTTCGGCACGAATAGTTGCCCCTTTACGGGGTACCGCCTCTCGCGCTAGTGTTTCCGCATAACGGGAGCTTAAAATGCGCATTTCAAAGATTTTGACGTTGCTATTTACTGCCACACTAATGGCAGCGCCAGCGCTCGCCAAAAACAAAACTGCGACCGGCAAAATTGTGAGCTTTGAGTGCGGGGATAACTGTTACCTCACGGTCAAGCCGAAAACCGGCGATGAAATTAATGCGCTCTGTTCAGTTGATTTATGCGCCAATTGGTATGAAAACCAAGCGATGCAGCCGAAGTATATCGGAAAAAGCGTAAAGATTACCATCGGCACAGACAAGCAAGTTGATGGTGCGGGCAACGACATGGGCGACTACCCTGAAATCATAAAACTCACGCTTGTTAAAAAATAGGCTCGCTAGGGCAAGATATTAAAGCTCATCGCCACCGGGCAATGATCGCTGGCCTTAGGCCTATCCCAACCAACGCGTGGATAACGTTTGTCATTTTGCCCAGCGGGAAAGATTGCCCTGTAAGGCTGCCCGCAGCGTATAATGTCGGGCTTGGCGCTGGCGTTATCCCGCGCAAGTTTGGGTGAAGCAAGCATGTAGTCCAATTCGCACAAATGTCGCTCTTCAGGGCCGCGTGAATGGTAGTTGGTCCAACGATCCAGCACATCCCTTCGCGCCACAAGGCTTTCACAGAAGCCTTCTGCGAGTAATATTTTCAATGCATTATTGTCGTCTAGCGTGTGCTCAAATTTAAGATCACCCTGCGCGCCTTCGGACACAGCAACCTTTTCGATATAGTCATTGCAGTCGCCGCACAGCAGCCAGTTATGGTTTGCAGTCTGCCCGGCACCAAATTTCTGCGTGATAATATGGCGGATGGCGCTTGCCTCAGCAACGCGCACCGGCAGTGTCGCAAGCCTGCCTTCAACCCCATTATGTGGCGCGCCCATCGCCTTCAAATGCGTCACATATAATGTCAACGGCACCCCGCCAACAAGCAATTCCAGTTCAAGACAATCGCGGCGGAATATCCGCTCGCTATCCTTAATGCCCAGCGCGGCCACACCCTCGGTGTATAGCCCAAGCTCGCCAAATGTTAGCGCCGCATGGCTGGTAACGCGCGCACATTCCAAGCTCTGCCCGTCACGCGTCACGTCCTTCATCATTACGGCAACATCAATGCCGCGACTGTCGTTTCCTTCGATCAGGAACTTTTGTTTATAGCCGCCGCCAACCATTTTGAACAAATAGCCATATTCAAATGCCTTCAAAACATCGATATTATCGACCTCTTGCAAGCACAAAATATCGGCCTTGGTATCGGCGATAGCTAGTGCAGTCAGTTGGCGCGTGTCATCAGTCAACGCCACCACCCGCGCCTGTTCCAACTCGCGGTATTGACGGTCATCATGTATATCAAACAACATCAAAGCGCGGTCCACATCGCCATGTTGCTGAAATCCAGAAAAATCAAACCGACGCATCAGATTTTCAACGTTAAACGTAGCAATGCGTACCGACATTATGTGTAACTTTCTAGCCGCTAAGGCTTTGGCCACCGTCCACGGTGATTATCGTACCTGTCATATAGCGCCCGGCATTGGACGCCAGCAATAGTGCCGCGCCATCCAAATCACCCTCTTCGCCAAGGCGGCGCATCGGGTTCACGCTTTTCAAAAAGGCCTTCGCGCCGCCATTCAAAAACTCGGATGTCATGCGCGTTTCAAACCAGCCCGGCGCAATGGCATTCACGCGAATTCCATGACCTGTCAGTTCAAATGCAAGCGCTTTGGTCATCTGGCTGAGCGCGGCTTTGGATGAGGAATAGACCGCCGTTCCCGTCATCGCACGTTGACCCAAAATGCTGGTCATATTGATAATCGAACCCGCCATTTTCGCAGCCATCATCCGCCGCGCGGCTTCCTGTGCTACAAAAAACATAGCCTTCAGATTAATGTCCATAACGCCGGACCACTCATCTCGCGTCACATCCATCACGCGGCTGCGTAGGGAGACACCGGCATTGTTAAAGAGGGTTTCCGGTACCCCTTGAGTGGTGGTGGCTTCATCAAAAGCGCGTTTTACATCAGCTTCTTCACGCAAGTTTGCCGCGATAAAGCACACTGGCACGCCTGACCCGACAAGATCATCAATATCTGCAACGGTTTTAGGGTCGTGGTGCGTGGCAACGGAGCTAACCTTAGCGCCGCGCGCCACAAAAAGTCGAACCATCTGCAAGCCGATACCGGATGACCCACCGGTAATAAGCACAGATTTTCCCGCTACCGAAAATAGATTGTCCACCCGTTAGTCCCCAACACGCCTCTTCGCTATTTCCTACGAACCAACGCGGGAAAAGACAACAGCAACACGCGGAATAACAGCGGACTACTCGCCTCTTAACAGAAAACTCACACCAAAATCGCGCGAAGTGCGCCAATGCACCAGCGCTTCGATCGGCGTTTTCTCGCCTGCCACCTGCAACTGTACTCGCGACGGCATACCAGACGTGTGGCCCATTGAGATGCGCGCGCCGTTGGAGGTCATATCGCGCAGCACACACTCAAGATTGCCAAAGCCATTGTTAAACTTGACGGATGCGCCCTTCAATATCCGGCGCCTGTGCTCACCGCGACGTTCCACGCCATTGTACTGCACTTTCGTGGAGCTGGATAAAGAGGTCTTCTCTTGATTGCCTGAAAGTAACATGATGCGTTCTCCTGTTTGGATTACGCCATGCGAAGCTCGTGCCAAGTATTTTTGCACCAAAACGGCACAGATTCGGATCAATCCAGTGCAATATCCCGAATATCAACACCCACATGGGCGGCTAGCGCCTCAACTACCACCCGATGATCGTCCCGTTGTGGCAGCCCGGAAACAATGATAGCACCAATAATCAGCCCGTCTTTGATCCTTATAGGAAAGCCCCCGCCAGCAGCTGCATAGTCCAAAGGATTGACGCCCCACGATTGGTCGAGCTGGGCTCCAGCTTCTTTAAGCTCCAAGCCTTTGCGGTAACTGGATGTTTGAAACCGCTGCACAACATTGACCTTGCGCCGCACCCAATCGACATTATCGCTGCTCGTGCCCTTCATGGCACAAAGGAATAGCTGCCGATCCCAAAGCCGCACTTCAATCAGCGCGCCAAGGCCTTCGTTTTCGACGATGATACGAATGGCATTGCCAATCTTAAACGCATCTGCCTCTGTGAATCCATTCACCACGAGCAAGCGCTCTTGTTCCAAAATTTTCGCAATATCCGCAGCGTGGCTCATACGTTGTCTCTTCCCAAATAATGCTTGTTAGATCGTCGCCTTCAGGCCATGATTTTGGCGCAGTTAACACGGAAGTATGGTCATGCGCAAAAAACTTTTACTCGCCCTAGCACTCGCCCTCGCCGCCCTTCCCGCCCGTGCAGATGGCGTGCTGGACAAGCTAATTTCAGCCACCGATAAGGCGCGCCTAGCCGCCTTCAAAACAACAGAGGTGCAAGCTCTTGCCGAGGCGAAATCCGGCGGCTCGGCTGCAGACCTGAGAGTACTCAACAAAGCATTATCAGGCAAAGTGTTACCCATAGACGGCGCATTCGATGCCACTGGCAAATGGCGTTGCCGCATTATCAAGGTGGGTGGAACATTACCGCTAACAGTTTACGCGAACTTCAAATGCAAAATCACCGATGATGGCGCTGGCTGGTATTTGGAAAAAACCTCCGGCTCACAGCGCCTCACGGGCCGCTTTTACACAAACTCTGCCACAGAGATGACCTTCCTTGGCGCGGGCCATGTCAATAATGATCCGCCGCGCAAATATGGCCAAGACCCAGAACAAGACCAAGTGGCGCTGGCCACTCGTCGCGGCAAAAACAAGCTGGTGCTCGAATTCCCCGCCCCGCATTTTGAATCCAAATTAGATATTCTCGTGCTCGAAAGACAATAGCCGTGAAATTGATTTTGGCCGCCGCATCACTCGCTCTTGCGGCGCTTTCTCTGCCGGCAATTGCCGCAGACTGCACCATCGAAAAGACTACCTACACCCAGCCAAACGCGGAAGGGTTCAGCCTCACCTTCCGCCCTGCCAGTGAACCAAACGCATGGAGCAATTTGGAGGCGACACTAAAAACGCCGACGCGCGAGTTCAAATTCTCAATGACCGCATCAAACGGCTATTCGTTCAATTATCTTGTACCCGCTTGGAAAAACGCCCCGTTGGAAGCTAATTTCCGGCTATTTCTTTACGGCAAAGATTTTGCATCATTGGAATTGCCGAGCAAGGGCACGCACGCCCCTATTGCCATTCTAGCGCCCGATCTCGGCCCTTTGCTTTATTACAGCGAGGCAATACAAGTGCAGGAATACATACCGCCGGAAATGTGGCGCATCGGAAAATGTGAATAGCCAGACAGCGGACCAAGGCTTGAACTTTACATTTTTGTAAGAGCGCTTCGTCATTGTTTAGACATCTAACTCGCGATAAGGCTAGATGAATATGGGCTTCGGCATGAGCTGAATTGAGGAAAAAGTTATGAATATCCAACAAACAATCGACCAAATCGCCGCCAAGATCGGCATCGACGCCACTGTCGCAGAACGCGCAGCCGGAACCATACTCTCCGTCATTCAGCAAGAACTTGACCCGCAAATGGCGTCCACACTTTTTGGTAAATTGGAAGGCGCGGAAGAACTAGCAACGGCGCACCAAGTGGACGCCGGCGGCGGCGGATTACTTGGCTCGATTGCTAATAGCTTGCTGGGTGCAAAGGCGGGCGTATTGGCAGCAGGCTTCACCCAGCTTGAAGCCACCGGACTGACCACCATGCAAATTGAGCAGGCGGCAACAAGCATGTTGGCCTATATCAAATCCGGCGCAGGCGCAGATATTGCCAAGCAAGTCGCAGCCTCAATCCCCATGCTGGGCGGCAAAGCCTAATCCATAAAATGCACGCGGGTGGCTAAAACAGCCCGCCCCTGATCGCATCATACATCAGCTTAATAGACAGAATAAACAGCGCCACTTCCACAATGCGGTAAAACACTTTTTCAGGAATAATCCGCGTGAGGTGATAGCCGCCCCATGCGCCAAAAAGCGCAATAGGAACGAGCTTTGCGGCAGTCTCAACACTGCTGACATTGACCTGCCCCAGCATCCAATAGGGTGGCAGTTTTACCAGATTGATGATGGCAAACGTAATGGTCGATGTTCCGGCATAGACCATTTTTTCAAGTTTTTGCGGCAGAACATACATCTGAAATGGCGCGCCGCCTGCGTGAGAAACGAAGCTGGTAAAGCCGGTAATCGCGCCCCAAAAAACCCCGCGCGGCACGTCCGCCATTTGCGGCTCCACAGGCGTTTTGCGACGCGATTTGATGAACAAATCCACACAATAATAAAGCCCGATAACGCCGACAAAAAACTTCACCAAATTTTCGCTGGTAATGGAAGCCGTCGCCCAGCCGACGCCCACACCAATAACGGCTGCCGAGGCAATGATCTGAATGTTTCGCAGGCTATATTCTTTGCGGTACATCCACAGCCCATACATATCGCTGATGATATAGATCGGCAACGTCATGCCCGCAGCCACAACAGGCGACATTTTCATCGACAATATCGGCACCGCCAGCACGCCAACCATCGGCAGCCCGCCCTTAGACGCACCAATAAACAGCGCCGCAATCGTCGCAATAACCCAGAACCACATATCAGTCGGCATGATGAAATTTCTTGTTAAATGGAGATGGCAAAGCGATACGCCACCAACGGGCAGACTGCAATGCGGATTGGCTTGAACAACAAAGCAGTCTTCAAAAGCCACTCTTGCAACGGTGAAAAAAGTAATTGCATGGCAGCTCAGCGTGGAAATGCGTCTTAAGAACATTGGAAAATACGCATGATCGAACTAATGGAAGCCGGCCACGCACTATTGGGTCGCATCCTCAATCCGCTAAGCAACAATACGGCATTGGAGACTTTGCAGAGAATGGCGAAGATTGTCGTACCGAAGTTGAGCGTATAATTGCTCTAACCGAGAAATTTGCCGATGCGCAGCCAGTCTTCGCACATCACTTCCCAAGTCCTGCTTCTCACTCCCAGACGTCCTGGATGGCCAGAGGTAAATATCGTCGTTTTACCATATCGAAAAGACTCTGCAATTGCCTTCGGTATATCGCTAAACTTTTGTTTATTTAGAACAGCGCGAACTGCATTGACCGTTTCAAGTCCAAGACAGATTGCAATTTTTGGCTGTACAATATCAAGCTGTGGAATAAGAAATCGATCCACGGATTGTTTCAGAATGGGAGGTTCAATCTTTGAATCACTTTTACCAGGTTTGATATAAGCAAAAGCATTTGTGGCAAATGTATCGGAAAATTTCATGTTAAATAATTTGAGCAATGAATCTATATTTGGATTTGTGTCAAACGCTGAATCGAATCCCAAATCGCGAACCAATGGCCGCGGTTCTCTTGACATATAGTCCTCCGACGCCCAGTCCTGACCAACCAGCATCAGTTTAGAGTCAACATTTTGAGCGCATTTTGTCCAAGGAGAGACAAAGTCGCACTCGTAATATCCATTGTGAAAGTACCCAAGTGCAAAATAGCCATCAGGAACTTTCGACGCCCGGCGGACTTCGCCGAGCTTCTTGAGTGCAGATAGTTTTTCGGCTGGCGTCATTGGAATACTCCATAGTTATCGGCCAGCCAATGATTAGTTCAATTCCGAGCGCGGTCAACCAGCTTGTTCTTGCCAATCCAAGGCATCATAGCGCGGAGCTTTTCGCCGACTTCTTCGATCTGGTGCTTATCGTTCATGCGGCGAATGCCTTTGAAGCGGGCGGCACCGGATTTCCATTCTTGCATCCACTCGGAGGTGAACTTGCCGGTCTGAATGTCTGTCAGAACGCGCTTCATTTCAGCCTTTGTTTCGGCGGTGATGATGCGCGGGCCGGTGGCGTATTCGCCCCATTCAGCGGTGTTGGAGATGGAGTAGTTCATGTTGGCAATGCCGCCTTCATAGATCAAATCCACAATCAGCTTCACTTCATGCAAGCATTCAAAGTAAGCCATTTCAGGGGCATAGCCGCCTTCAACCAGTGTTTCAAAACCAGCGCGGATGAGCTCAACCAAGCCGCCGCAAAGAACCACTTGCTCGCCGAACAAATCGGTTTCACACTCTTCCTGAAATGTGGTTTCGATAATGCCGGAGCGACCGCCGCCAACGCCGCAAGCGTATGACAAAGCCATGTCATGGGCATTGCCGGAAGCATCTTGATGAACAGCGATAAGGCAAGGCACGCCGCCGCCCTTTTGATATTCGCCGCGCACCGTGTGGCCGGGGCCCTTTGGCGCGATCATCACAACATCAATGTTCTTCGGCGCTTCGATGAGGCCGAAATGGATGTTCAAACCATGCGCAAACGCAATCGCTGCACCAGGGCGAATGTTGGCGGCAATGTCTGCCTTCCAAATGTCAGCCTGCAATTCGTCTGGCGTTGCCATCATCAGCAAATCGCCCCACTTGGCAGCTTCGGCAACAGTCATCACTTTTAGGCCATCGGCCTCAACCTTGGCAGCGGTTGGCGAGCCAGCCTTGAGAGCCACGCGCAATTCCTTAGCACCAGAATCTTTAAGGTTCAGCGCATGAGCGCGGCCCTGTGAGCCATAGCCAACGATAACAACATTCTTGGATTTGATAAGATTGAGATCGGCATCGCGATCATAATAAACACGCATGGATTTATCCTTCCCGTTTTGGTGTTGTGTTAAGCCCAAAGAGGGCCAAGAACTGCTGCGTCGCACGTGCGGCATCAACCGAAATTTGCGGCGCAGCGAGTTTAATATCGTCCCCAAGCAGAAGACGAATTTGATTGTCCCGAAGCACGAGACCGAAAAAAGTGCGGAACGCATCATCCGCATTATCGAAACTTAACAGCCCGGCATCACGCGCGGCCAGCAGCACAGGCTCCAGCCTGCGGCCCATGGCTTGGCGGCCATTTTTCAAAACAATAGCACCAAGATTGGTCTTACCGGATCCGGCGTGGCTAACTGCCATCCGGTTAAGCGCAATCGAGGTATCGCTGGAAATCACGCCCAGCCAATCGCGGGCAAAATGCTCCAGCGTATCCGTCAGCGCGGCAAGTGTAATCGTCGCTTTATCAATCGTCGGCACATGCACCTTGCTGGCCTGCCAGCGCACAGTGGCGGTCAGCAAGCCGTCACGGTCGCCAAACCACTTATACAGCGTTTCCTTGGAACAAGACGCGCGGCGCGAAACCGAAGTCATCGTCAGCGCATCCCCCTCCTCCACCATCACGGCAAGCGTCGCCTCAAGCACCGCCATTTGGCGCTCGCTCAGACTTTCGCTGTCAACGTGGATGGTCATGAAATGGCTACTCGATCTACCGTAACGAACGTTACGGTTCTCTAGTATTTCACATTTTCCCAAAGCGCAAGTCTCATAAGCAGCGCTCCAATAATTTTGACTCCCGACTAATATCGCTACCGTCATTTGAGCAATTTCTCAATAAATTGGAAACCCGTCATTTACCAAAGTTCACGATCAGGTTGTACGTTTAGATTACATTTAAGAAATCCCCGCTAGGTTGAGAGCAAATTAACAGGGGATAAGAAAAATGCTTAGACTAAAAGTATATGCAGGAATGATCGTTGCCGGAACCGTCGCTTATGGCGCGTCTGAGGCCGATAAGAAAATGCACTATGTAGAGACCGATGCAGTGGTCAAGTCCGCCAAAATCGAATGCTATGTCGAGCATGGCAAGAAATATCTGGCGGAAAAATCAACCGACAAAATGGCCTATATGGACTGCGATATGGCACCAATGGCCGCTGAAGCCTTCGGTTATACCAAGTCCGACATCCACCACCGCAACACAATGACATACAGCTTCAAGTCACCAGTCGATGGCAAAACTTATGTCGATAATTACGAGACCACAAACGAGCCGCTCGCAAGTCTGGCATCAGGCAAACATTTCAAAATGTATGCCCACAAGACAGAAGCCGGCAAATCCCGTATCCATTAATGCGGTTGGCGCGGTGCAATACTGGTACCGTGCCAGTCAACTTCATCCAACCCGATCGCCTTAAAAGGTGAAACGCTGGTTCCAGATACCATGCTTGCCAAAAACCTTTGCGCAAGAGATATGCGCGAAAGCGGTGATACAATCCAGTCGCGAATTAAGGGCAGCACAAAACTATCCGACTGATAAAATGGCGTGAACATGAACGACATGGCCTGAAAAAAGCGAATGTGCATGGCCCGTGACCGCGCATATAATTTCAATCCAACGGCAACGCTCGCGCACGTCTCAAGAGCATGAGCCAAACCTTTGGCATCCAACAGCGCCATATTCGCCCCTTGCCCCAATTGCGGGCTGGCCGAATGCGCCGCATCACCGACGAAGGCCAGCCGTTCAGCAAATGGCCTTTTCATGGTATGGTGACCGTATTTGGCCAAAGTGAAATCATCAAAACTGCTTATCTGGTCAAGATAAGGCCCAACTTGCGGCCAGTGAGAAAG
>JAYTVD010000171.1:0-13951 GCA_043744175.1 Phyllobacteriaceae bacterium | reverse complement strand
GCATTATGAAGTGCGCATTGACAACAAGCCAGTCGATCCCGCGCGCTACCTTGCCATAGGAAATGCGGTCCAGTCGCTGCTATAGCAGTGACTGGTCTCATTACTCAGTCAATATCTTGAACATCGGCGTGGCCACCTTGCACACGCTGCGCCAGCGCTGCCTGCATAAATCCATCCAAATCACCGTCAAGCACATCTTGCGGGCTCGGGCTTTCAAATCCAGTACGCAAGTCTTTGACCATCTGATATGGCTGCATGACATAAGAGCGGATTTGATGTCCCCAACCGATATCAGTTTTCGAAGCGGATTCCTTATTGGCAGCTGCCTCGCGCTTTTCCAACTCAAATTCATAAAGCCGCGCACGAAGCATGGACCAAGCTGTCGCACGGTTCTTGTGCTGGGAACGGTCTGACTGACACTGAACCACGATATTGGTCGGTATATGGGTGATACGCACGGCAGAGTCAGTCGTGTTAACGTGCTGACCGCCAGCACCCGACGAGCGATAGGTATCAATACGACAGTCAGATTCGTTGACCTGAATATCTATGGAATCGTCAACTACTGGATAAACCCACGCACTGGAAAACGAAGTGTGGCGGCGCGCGTTTGAGTCGTAAGGCGAAATCCGCACCAGACGATGTACGCCCGATTCTGTTTTCAAAAACCCGTAAGCATTCGTGCCTTTGATGAGCAGTGTCGCAGACTTAATGCCTGCCTCTTCACCATCATGGTATTCCAGCATCTCGACTTTCATGCGCTTGCGCTCGGCCCAGCGTGTATACATGCGCAGCAATATCGAAGCCCAGTCTTGGCTTTCAGTACCACCAGCGCCAGCGTGCACTTCAAGATAACAATCGTTTTTGTCGGCCTCACCAGAAAGCAGCGCAGCCATTTGACGGCGTTTGATTTCAGCCATGATTTCACGAATTGCACTTTCGGCATCGGTGACAATGTCAATGTCGCCTTCGTCCTCACCCATGGCAATCAGCTCAATATTGTCATTGAGCGACGTGCCGATACTGTTGATTGCATTGATAGAATCATCCAACTCTTGACGCTCTCGCATCAAGTTTTGGGCTTCCTGTGCATTGTTCCAAAGTTCGGGGTCTTCGGCGCGCTCGTTGAGATAGCCTAATCGTTTGACGGCTTGATCCCAGTCAAAGATGCCTCCTCAGCAGGCTGAGTGCCTGCTTGATTTCTTCTACAAGAAATTCCATTTCCGCGCGCATTTTAGATAATCCTAATAAAAAGTATAAGTCGCGCGGACCATATTCGCGCGGCTATCAGGTGTAAAGCTGGGTTTCGTTAAAACAGTCCGCCGCCGCCATCTTGAATGACTTTTGCTGCGCTTGGCGATATTTTTTGTGCGCTTGGTGCTGTGGCGAAGTCCTCAATGCCGATGACAGAGTAGGAATCAGCCGGACCAGTGCCGGGCTTGAAGGCCTCCATAATGACACCAGCACCACTTCCGGAGGAAGCCATGCCAGTTTTACGGTCGATTGCAACGATGTTCATACCTTCGGGAACACGGAAATCAACAGGAGGCTTTCCTGCCAACGCTTTTTGCATAAACTCTTTGAATATCGGCGCCGCCAGCGCACCACCTGTTGTGCCGTGGCCCATTGGTGTCGGCTGGTCATAGCCAACGTAGATTCCAGTTACGAGATCGGGTGTGTAGCCAATGAACCACGCATCTTTTTCATCATTCGTCGTACCCGTTTTGCCTGCCGCCGGAAAGCCAATGTCTTTGATGTTCGCCGCAGTGCCGCGCTGAATGACGCCTTCTAGCATGGAGGTCACTTGATAAGCGGTCATAGGATCGAGCACTTGGTCCCTATCGTCTATCAGATCCGGCTCAGGCTGGTCAAGCCAACTGGTCGCAGTGCAGGCATCACAGCCACGCTCATCATGCTTGAAAATGGTCTTGCCAAAACGATCCTGAATTCTGTCGATCAAAGATGGCTTGATGGCCCGCCCGCCATTGGCAAACACGGCATAGGCGGAAACCATCCGCATCGCTGTCGTTTCGCCAGAGCCGAGCGCCATGGAGAGAACAGCCTGCATCTTGTCGTAAACACCAAAGCGCAGCGCATATTCAACAACCAGCTTCATGCCCATATCCTTGGCCAAGCGCACAGTCATCAAATTGCGGGACTGCTCCAAACCGCCACGCAACGTCGAAGGCCCGGCAGCCTCACCGCCATAGTTCTTCGGCTCCCAAATGCCGAGGCCGCCACCTTGGTCAATTTTGATGGGTGCATCTAACACCACGGTCGCTGGCGTATAACCATTATCCAGCGCCGCCGCATAAACGAAAGGCTTGAATGACGATCCCGGCTGGCGCTGCGCCTGCGTTGCGCGGTTAAATTGCGATTGTGCGTAGGAAAAGCCACCAACCATGGCCAACACGCGGCCAGTGTGCGGATCCATCGAAACCAACGCACCGGAAACCTTCGGAATCTGCCGAAGCCGCCACTGACCGTCCTCCTGTTTTTCAACGAAAACCACGTCACCAACATGCAAAATGTCTTCGACGCTACCTGCCTTTTGGCGCTTGCCATCAATCTGAACGCGGTTAGCCCATTTCATATTCTCAGGCGTAATAGTCACCTGATCACGAGCCGCTGACAGTTCACCTGAGGCTTCGTGCAAAGGCTGCAAACCAATGCTGACGCCGTCGCCAGTCACATCAAGCACAACGGCCAACGTCCACTCCGGCACATCGGCAAGCGGCTCGATAGCACCTAGTGCTTTGCCCCAATCATCACCGATTACAATTGTCTTGTAGGCACCGCGATAGCCCTGCAGCTCATCGTACTTAATCAACCCGCGCTGCAACGCCGCGCGTGCCAGCTTTTGCAATTTTGGATCAAGCGTTGTGCGAACCGACAGACCACCTTCATACAGCGCATTTTCGCCGTAACGATCGACAATCTCACGGCGCACTTCTTCCGTGAAATACTCAGACGCGAAAACGTAAGAGCTTGTATTGCGCAGATTGACACCGAGCGGCTCGGCTTTGGACGTCGTCGCTTCTTCCTGAGAAATGTACTTATTTTGAAACATCTGGTCGATAACATAGTTACGACGTTCAATGGCCCGTTCAGTCTGCCTGAATGGATGATAGTTAGCCGGCCCTTTTGGCAGCGCCGCCAAATAGGCGGCTTCAGCAACAGTCAGCTCGCTCACAGACTTATCGTAATAGGTCAGCGCCGCACCTGCGATGCCGTATGACTGAAGGCCGAAGAAAATTTCATTCAGGTATAGTTCAAGAATACGGTCTTTCGAATAGGCCTGCTCAATGCGCAGTGAAAGAATGGCTTCCTTGATTTTGCGGTCAAATGTTTGGTCAGCGGACAATAGAAAGTTCTTAGCAACCTGCTGAGTAATAGTGGACGCGCCGATCGGACGCTTTCCAGAGCCCATGTTGCCCAAGTTGGTAACAACCGCACGGGCGAGGCCATAAACGTCAATACCAGGATGCTCATAGAAGTTCTTATCTTCAGCCGAAATAAAAGCGGCCTTTACGCGGTCGGGTATAGCTTGAATAGGAAGATACAAACGCTTTTGATGGGCAAACTCTCCCATCAAATCGCCATCACTGGAATGAATGCGCGTAGTTACTGGTGGCTCGTATTCAGCTAGCACCTGATAGTTGGGTAAATCTTTCGACAGGTTGCTTACGTAAATTGCCAATCCGCCTGCCACCAGCAAGAACAGCAATGCACCAATTCCGAAAAAATATCCTAGAAGCCTGATCATTAAATTTCCCGGCGGCCAAAGTGACCGCAATTATGCAATTTTGCGCCCCTGTTTAGAAGACACATCACCCCGATACGCACCACGAGTTCCCGATAAATGCGGCAATCCCGTGAACAGAGGGCAAGATTCGTTGCTTTTATACGAAAATCTACATGAAAGCGCTACGCAACTTTATACTCTTTACCCGCTTTGATTATGGTCTTGCACCATAAAGTAGCTACTGCGCAGCAACTTTTTGGGTCGAGGCATAATCTTCGATAGACTTTACCAACACATCAAGTACGCCTTTTCGCCATACAGGATCCGCAATTTCTTTCTCATCGTCCGCATTAGATAGATAGCCCAACTCCACCAAAATCGAAGCGACATCCGGCGCGCGCAGCACGCGAAAGCCCGCGGAGCGTTGCGGGTGGTTGATCATCCGTACCTTGTCCTGCATCAGTGAAACGACCGAACGCGCATATTTCACCGAGAATTGCATCGTCTCGCGGCGTGTCAGATCAATCAAAATATCCGCAACATGTTTGTCGTCCACTTTGATGTCCACACCGCCAATCGCATCTGAGAGGTTTTCCTGCTGCGCAACGGCGTGGGCCACGTCATCTGACGCCTTGTCGGAAAGTGTATAAACGGTCGCGCCACGAAGAAGCGGATTGGCAATTGTGTCGGCATGAATTGAAATGAATAAATTGGCGTTCAACTGCCGCCCGATGCGCACCCGCTCGTCCAACGCTATAAACCTGTCATCCTCACGTGTCAGAAACACCCGAATATTCTGATTTCCCTTGAAGCGGTCGCGAAGCTCTTTAGCAAACGCCAATGTATTTTGCTTCTCAACTGCACCATGAACACCCACAGCGCCGCCATCAATGCCGCCATGGCCGGGGTCAAGAACGACAGTGAATACGCCCGGTGCGCTTGGCTTATCACCAACCACCCTATCACCTTTACCACCTGCTATTGAAGCGGTGGTAAGCACTTGGCTTTCTAAAACTTTGGCAAAATCATCTTTTGACGCGGGTTTCACAGCAACGGAAAGTGTAAACACCTTGCCATCAGCAGAAGGTGTAGTCACTGGCGCTTCGGCAGAAAACGGGCCATTCATAGAAATAACCAGCCTTGAGCGCCCCTCTTGCATCAATCCGGACCGATAGGAATTGACTAACCCGCCTGATTTTGGTTGCACATTTTCTGACGAAAAACTGGTTTCGGGCAGGTCCAAAACCAAACGATAGGGACCGGAGAGCAGGCTTGAGCTAACCTCCGGCTTGCCATCAAAATCCATTTCAATGTGAGCCTCGTGCGAAGTGCCAGTGATGCGCAGGTCGGAGGCAATGAGCTTATCTTGCGCAAAGGCAAGCGCACCCGTAAAAAAGCATATCATGAATCCAATGAAGCTGGCACTTGGTCGCAAAGCAAAGTCCTTTTGGCGGATTGGGCAGACCTATTCACACGTCAGGTCTATTAACAAATTCTAACGGGATTTGGTTAATCAAACCTTGTTTGGCACACCTTATCAACGATTTTTAAGTCCCTTCATCTGGCCGCTGCCGTTTCGCGAATGGCTATTGCCGTTTGGTTAGACAACACATAAGACTAAAGCGGAATCTATTGTGCTTCGCGCAGTGTCACGCGGGCGTGGCTGGCTCAAATTTTAGAGCCGCACAACCACCGCAACACCTGTAGCCGACAAAAAAGCACTGGATTCGTGATAGTTCGCGCCGGAGCACACGATGCCGTGGTTCCCGGCAACAAATGGTGTGGTTCTCCATACCCGCTCAATTGAGCATTCGCTGGCCTCGTTCGAGGCCGAATTATGGGTCGTTCGTTTAGGCGGATCAAAATGATCGCAAGTGTTGCAAAGGGTGAGTACGGGAAGGGTCAAACGACCTTCCGTCTCTTTGCTGCGGTCATTTCAAGCCAGACGAACCGTTTAATATCCGGAAGCTACAGCCGTTTTGCGTTGCGCAGCACTTACTTGCTCACCTGCGGACCTCGCTCGTACCTGACCGGGGAGTTTATACAAAATGGCAAACAAGATGCTAATCGACGCCTCCCACCAGGAGGAAACACGCGTCGTTGTGGTCCGGGGCAACCGGATCGAAGAATTTGATTTTGAATCCCAGCACAAAAAGCAAATACGCGGCAATATATATCTCGCACGGGTGACCCGTGTAGAGCCATCATTGCAGGCGGCCTTTGTTGAATATGGCGGCAACCGCCACGGATTCTTAGCGTTCAACGAAATTCATCCGGATTACTACCAGATCCCGTTTGCGGATCGTCAGGCTCTGCTCGAAGCTGAAGCCGCCGATCACGCTGAAGAAGACGAGGACGAAGCGCCTCGCCCAGCGCGTGAAAACAATCGCGACAACGGCCGCAACAAGCGTCGTGACCGTGGCAACCGAAATAACCAAAATGCCGAGCAATCAGCGGATGGCGAAGCGGTAGCAGCGACGTCGAGCGAAGACGATAACCACGAAGTCTCCGAAGACGTGGCAGTGGAAGCTGACGATGGCGAAAAGCCAACCGTGATGGAAATGTCCATTGAGGGTGATGCCATTTCCGAAGACGCCTCTGCTGGCGAGACTTCAGATGCACAAGAGCGCCCACGTCGCTCACGCCGTGATAAGAACGAAGACGACGATAGCGACGGCCACATAGAAGAGCTGGAAGTCATCGAATCCATTGGCGCTGAAGATGCCATGGAAGAAATGCCAATGCGCCGCCGCACCTCGCGTCGTCAGTACAAGATTCAAGAAGTTATCAAGCGCCGCCAGGTTTTGTTGGTTCAAGTGGTTAAGGAAGAGCGCGGCAATAAAGGCGCGGCTCTCACTACCTACTTATCGCTTGCCGGTCGTTATTCAGTTTTGATGCCAAATACCGGTCGTGGTGGTGGTATTTCGCGTAAGATTACCAGCGTGCAAGATCGCAAGCGCCTCAAAGACGTCGTGAAAGAACTCGAAGTGCCGCAAGGCATGGGCGTCATCTTGCGCACCGCCGGTGCCAATCGCACGAAAGTCGAAATCAAACGCGACTATGAATATTTGATGCGCGCTTGGGAGACCGTGCGCAATCTCACTCTGCAATCTCAGGCCCCTGCCCTTGTTTACGAGGAAGGCAGCCTGATTAAGCGCTCCATCCGTGATCTCTACAACAAAGACATTTCGGAAATTCTCGTCGCCGGTGAAAACGGTTACCGCGAGGCCAAAGACTTCATGCGCATGCTCATGCCGAGCCATGCAAAGATGGTGCAGCCATACCGTGATCCAACGCCAATCTTCGCCCGTGCGGGCATTGAGCCGCAGCTGGACCGTATGCTCCAGCCACAAGTCACGCTAAAGTCCGGTGGCTACATTATCATCAACCAAACCGAAGCGCTCGTCTCGGTGGACGTGAATTCCGGTCGCTCGACACGCGAACATTCGATTGAAGACACTGCACTCCAAACCAATTTGGAAGCAGCGGAAGAAGTCGCCCGTCAGCTTCGCCTTCGCGATTTGGCCGGACTTGTCGTCATCGATTTCATCGATATGGAAGAAAAGCGCAACAACCGCGCCGTCGAAAAACGCCTCAAGGATAATCTAAAGAACGATCGCGCCCGCATTCAAGTTGGCCGTATTTCGCACTTTGGCTTGCTTGAAATGTCGCGCCAGCGCATCCGCGCTTCCGTGCTGGAAAGCACCATGCAGGTTTGCACCCATTGTGGTGGCACTGGCCATGTGCGCTCAGAATCATCTGTGGCGTTGCATGTTATCCGCACGATTGAAGAATATTTGCTGCGCAGCGCCACTAATGATTTGATTGTCAAAACATCCGTAGCGACCGCACTTTATGTACTCAACCAAAAACGTCAGACATTGCTCGATCTTGAAGCCCGTTTCGGCCTTACGATTGTTATTGAGGCTGACGAAAGTGTTGGTGCTCAGCATGTGGTCATCGAAAAGGGTGAACTCGCCACCGGCACACCGCGCGAGGTTGTTGCCCCTGCCTATGTCGAAACCCCGGAAGATTTAGCCGACCTTGATGTCGTTGAAATCGAAGAAGTCGAGATCGAAGACGAAAGCAGCGATGACGACGAAGAAGACGCCGTTGCAAAGCCGGAGGGTTCGCGCAAGAGCGAAGCTAGAACTGAACGTACTGACAAGGGCGATGGCGACCATAAACGCAAGCGCCGCCGTCGCCGTCGTGGTCGCAAGTCCGATGAGGCTGATGGCACCTCCACGGGCGAGGCAGTTGGCGAAAATGACGATTCAGAAGGCGAAGAGTCTGAGGCTACAGAGGGCACAAGTTCTGCAAAGTCTGACGCTGACAATGATCAGAAAAAGCGCCGTCGTGGCCGTCGCGGTGGCCGCCGCAATCGCGAGAGCGAACTGGATGCCAACGCCGAAGCCATGACAGCCGATATTGAAGCTGCGGTTTCAGAACCTATCGCTGTTGAGGCTCCTGCCGAAGTGATTGCCGAGGAAGTCGAAGCGCCTAAGGCTGTCAAGCCTCGTGGACGTAAGCCAAAGGCAGTGGCGGAACCTGTTGTTGAAACAGAAACAGTGATTGTTGAAGCGCCCAGGGAAAAGGCGGCTCCAAAACCACGCGGACGCAAGCCCAAGGTTGTCGCAGAAGCTGTCACCGAAGAGGTATCTGCAGCACAAGCAGTGCCTCCAGCTGCGGAAGCGATAGTGGAAGCACCCACGCTCGCA
This sequence comes from Phyllobacteriaceae bacterium, assembly GCA_043744175.1. Lineage (GTDB taxonomy): Bacteria > Pseudomonadota > Alphaproteobacteria > Rhizobiales > Rhizobiaceae > JANMEX01. The sequence continues at coordinate 5,488 of JAYTVD010000171.1, read as the reverse complement.
CCAATCATCTCAAGTGAGCCGGTAGTCTCCAGCTCTACAAGTGAAGACCCCGAGGCCGACGGCAAGCCGCGCAAGGGTGGCTGGTGGCAACGCAAAGGTTTCTTTTGATATTAAGTGATTGGGCCCGGATTTTCCGGGCCTTTTCTCTAATATATGCAGGCTTGCCGCAGATTTGCCCGATTGAGCGCCCTATCACAAGGCAGTGAATGAATATCTTGGCACACTTGTAACCGTGCCGAATGAGGATACAAATATCGCATGGCACGTCGTCCCCTTGCATCATCATATCATCGCCTGATTTCAGCATCAGCGGTTGGACTTTCGCTGCTAGTCAGCGCAGCTCCAGTCTATGCGCAAAGCAACCAACCGCAGATAATCCGTGATGCTGAAATTGAGCGTCTGATGCTCGACTATGCCAAACCAATTTTGGCCGCGGCTGGTATCAAGGGTAAGACTGAGATCATTTTGGTCAACGATCCTTCCTTCAATGCTTTCGTCGATGGCCGCCGGATATTTATCAATACTGGCACAATCATGATGGCAAAAACGCCTAATGAAGTTATCGGCGTTATCGCCCATGAAACCGGACATTTGGCTGGCGGGCATCAACAAAAACTGCGCGACCAACTAGAAGCCGCCAGCAAAATGGCCACCATCGCCGCCGTAGTCGGCATGGGCGCAACCGTAGCAGGCGCAGCATCCGGCAATGGCGAAATTGCCCAAGCGGGCAGCGGCATAGCGGCAGGCAGCGCTGAATTTGCGCGGCGCTCCGTGCTCGCCTATCAACGCACCGAGGAAGTCACAGCAGACCGCTCCGCCGTAACTTACCTCAATGCGACCGGCCAATCGGCAAAAGGAATGCTCACCACATTCAAGAGATTTCAAAGTTCGCTCGCCCTTTCCGGCACCCATGTGGACCCCTATCAAATCAGCCATCCCTTGCCCCGTGAACGCATCGCCAATCTCGAAACACTGGCGCATGAAAGCAAATATTTTGACGTGAAAGACAGTCCTGAGCTTCAAGCCAGACATGATCGGGCACGGGCGAAAATCGCAGCCTATGGCGGCGGACCCGCTACGGTGAAACGTCTGTTTCGCGATGATCCTAAAAATTCCGGCGCCGTCTATGGCGAGGCTCTCAATGCGCTCTTGCATGGCGCACCCAAAGATGCGCTCACAAAGGTCAATGCACTTATCAAGAAAGACCCGAACAATAGTTACTACTACGAAATTCGTGGCGACGTGTTGATGAAGTTAAACAAGCCCGCCGAAGCAGCTAAATCCTACCGCACGGCGCTTAAATTAGATCCCGGCAAAAATTCAACCATACAAGCCGCTCTGGGGCAAGCATTGCTATCTTCTGGTGATGCAAAGGGCGCAGTGCGGGAGCTTTCACAAGCCCTTCAAGGCGACAAGTCCAACAGTTTGGCATATGAATATCTTGCCCGCGCCTATGGTCAGCTGGGTAAAATAAGCGAAGCGGAACTGGCGACTGCGGAAATGAATTTCCAGCAAGGAAATATCAACGATGCGCGGATATTTGCAGCACGAGCCCAACGCGGCTTCAAAAAAGGTTCACCAAACTGGTTGAGAGCTGGAGATATTCTCAAAGTTGGTTCAAAAAGCTAAGAATATAAGGTAAGCATCGTCGAAATATCGGCGTGGGAGAATATAATGAACAAATCTGGTCTCTATGGAATTCTTGCCGTGTTGGTATGTGGTGGCAGTCTGGCACTCGGCTATTTTGCGGGAAACAGCCGCGCTGAAGCACCAGTGGTGGCCGAACCAACAGTTATCACCGCCGATGCGCAGCCGACCGACAAAGCAGCCATTGAGGCAATCATTCATGATTATCTGATGCAAAATCCAGAAATCATCAATGAAGTGCAAACAGCGCTTCAGACTAAACAGGAAACTGAATCCAAACTCACGCAGACTAATTTTATTGCCTCGGCAGGGAATGATATTTTCAACTCACCCAACGACGCCATCATAGGCAATCCGAAGGGCGATGTCACAGTTGTTGAGTTTTTCGACTATAATTGCGGCTACTGCCGCCGCGCCCTCAACGATATGAATGATCTCGTGAAAACTGACACAAACGTTCGTTTCGTTCTGAAAGAGCTGCCGATTCTCGGACCGGATTCTGTAAAGGCCCATTTTATCGCCCAGTCATTCCGCAAAATGATGCCTGAAAAATATGGTGATTATCATCGTGCCCTGCTCGGCTCCGGCCATGCTGACGAGGCGTCAGCGGTAGCGCTCGCGGTATCTATGGGCGCCGACGAGGCCAAGCTGCGCGAAGGTTCTAAAGACCCATCCATTGTTGCGCTTTTTGAAGAAAACAACAAACTCGCTGGTGGCTTAAACATCACCGGAACGCCATCTTATGTCATCAAAGACTTTGTAGTTCCCGGCGCCATGGGTCTTGATACGCTGATGGAAAAGGTAGCAAACGTGCGCAAATGTCAGAGCGCGACCTGCTAACTGGCCTCTCGTAGGGTCAAGAGGTGTGGACAAAGGCCGTTCTGCTATTCTTCCCCGTTTCCGGACTTTTCTTAAAAACTTAATCCCTCTATAGGGTTAGAACAAACATTGAGGGTTCGCTGGCGATTCATGAGCAAAACGCTGAAAAAAATATTGGTGCTCAACGGCCCAAACCTTAATTTGCTCGGCACACGCGAGCCCGCTGTCTATGGATCCACGACACTCGATGACTTGAGAGTAATGGTCGAGGCAGAGGCTGCAAAGCTTGGCGTGTCCGCAGATTTTCGCCAGTCAAATCATGAGGGCGAACTTGTCACTTGGATCCAGGAAGCTGGCGCTGCTGGCATCCCGATTGTAATGAATCCAGGCGCGTACACACACACATCAATCGCGTTGCACGATGCCATCAAAGGCTCCGGTGCGGTCCTCATCGAAGTTCACATCTCAAATGTGCATGCACGCGAAGAATTCCGGCATAAATCATTTGTATCTCCGGTGGCAAAAGGCATTATCATCGGCTTTGGGATAGACGGTTATTTGATGGGCTTACGCGCAATTGCTGCGCTATAATCAAACTTAAGAATTCTAACGGGAAGGCGACAAATCATGGCGGCAAAAAATTCAGTGGTAGATCAAGGTTTGATCCGTGATTTAGCAGGCATTCTGAACGACACGGACCTCACCGAAATCGAAATTGAACAGGGCGAGCTGCGCATCCGCGTTTCCCGCGCAGGAACACCCATGATGGCTGCGCCGCAAGCCTACGCCGTAGCCGCGGCTCCTGCTGCCGCGCCAGTAGCAGCTGCACCTGCTGCCTCGCCAGCTACATCCGCCAACGCCGTACCGTCACCAATGGTTGGCACGGCTTATTTGGCACCAGCCCCCGGCGAGCCGCCATTTATTGAAATTGGTACCAAGGTGAAGGAAGGCCAAACCATCCTCATCATTGAAGCCATGAAGACTATGAACCAGATAGCTGCGCCGCGCTCGGGCACGATTACGGCAATTATATTTGAAGATGGCCAACCCGTAGAATATGGCCAGCCGCTTGTTGTGATCGAATAGGCGGGAACCCCATGTTTCATAAAATCCTCATAGCCAATCGAGGCGAGATAGCGCTTCGCATCTTGCGTGCCTGCCGCGAGCTGGGCATTCCCACCGTTGCCGTGCATTCCACTGCCGATGCCGACGCCATGCATGTGCGCCTCGCAGATGAGAGTGTCTGCATTGGCCCGCCAGCATCCCGTGACAGCTACTTAAATATCCACCAAATCGTCGCCGCCTGCGAAATCACTGGCGCGGATGCCATCCATCCTGGCTACGGCTTCTTGTCCGAAAACGCCAAATTTGCGGATATTCTGGAAGCTCACAACATCACATTCATCGGACCGACCGCCGATCATATCCGCATTATGGGTGACAAGATCGAAGCCAAGCGCACCGCAAAGCGTCTCGGCATCCCCGTTGTTCCGGGCTCCGAAGGCGGTGTATCTGATGAGGCAGAAGCCGCAAAGATTTGCGCGCAAATTGGCTATCCGGTCATTATCAAGGCAACAGCCGGCGGCGGTGGTCGCGGCATGAAAGTGGCCAACAACGAGAGCGAACTGTACCTCGCACTCACCACAGCCCGCTCCGAAGCGTCTGCTGCGTTCGGCAATGCCGAAGTCTATATCGAAAAATATCTACAAAAGCCGCGCCACATCGAAGTGCAAGTCATGGGCGATGGCATGGGCAAGGCTGTACATTTGGGCGAGCGCGATTGCTCGCTGCAACGCCGGCATCAAAAGGTTTGGGAGGAAGCCAATTCCCCTGCGCTTAACGCTGAAGAGCGCGACAAAATCGGAATGATCTGCGCCAATGCCATCGCGGGTCTTGGCTATCGCGGCGCAGGCACGATCGAATTCTTGTACGAAAACGGCGAGTTTTATTTCATCGAAATGAACACCCGCCTTCAAGTCGAGCACACCATCACCGAAGCCATTACCGGCATCGACTTGGTGCACGAACAAATCCGCATCGCGTCTGGCGGCGGCCTGTCAGTGACACAAGCAGACATTAAGTTCACGGGTCATGCCATCGAATGCCGTATTAATGCCGAAGACCCACGCACGTTCGTGCCATCACCCGGTAAGATCACGCATTATCACACGCCCGGAGGCCTCGGCATCCGCATCGATTCTGGTGTTTATGCCGGCTATAAAATCCCGCCTTATTACGACTCAATGGTTGGCAAGCTCATCGTGCACGGCCGCACCCGCGTCGAATGCATGATGCGCCTGCGCCGCGCACTGGATGAGTTCGTCATCGACGGAATCAAGACGACGCTGCCGCTGTTCCGCGATTTGGTAGGCAATGCCGACATTGCAAACGGCGACTATGACATTCATTGGTTGGAAAAATATCTCGCCGCCAAGGATGTCGAAGAAGGCCTTGCGAAGAGTTAGACCTTTGCAACTCGATAGCCAAACACTGTTAAACGCCTATGCTTCTGGCGTTTTTCCTATGTCCGATTCGGCTGATGATCCTGAGATTTTCTGGGTCCAGCCAAAGGAGCGCGGCATCATCCCGCTGGATGATTTTCATGTGCCGGCAAAACTTGCCAAAACCATCCGCCAGCGCCGCTTTGAAATCCGGATTAACAATTCCTTTGCCGACGTCATGCGCGCCTGTGCCGAGGCCACCAACGATCGCCCCTCCACTTGGATCAACGAGACGATCTTCGAAGCCTATTGCGAATTATACCGTATCGGCCATGCCCACTCCGTGGAAGCATGGTCAGAAAACAAACTCATCGGTGGCCTCTACGGCGTCACGCTCGGCGGTGTATTCTTTGGCGAAAGCATGTTTTCGCGCCAAACCGATGCGTCCAAAGTGTGCTTGGTAATTCTGGTGGAACGCCTGCGCACGCGCGGCTACACCCTGCTCGATACACAATTCACGACCGACCACCTGAAACGCTTCGGCGCGATAGATGTGCCACGCAAGCAATATGAAAAACTAC
>JAYTVD010000170.1:0-3997 GCA_043744175.1 Phyllobacteriaceae bacterium | reverse complement strand
GGCAAGATGAAAGGCCTCGCGCCTTTCGACGCAAGTGCCGCATCTGCCACAATGGCGCTCGCCGCCTTTATAACATGACCATGTAAGCGCAAAAGGCGTGTTGTATTTTGTGCCATCTGTAACGATGGCAGATTTTGGGATGAGGACATAAGGTGCGAGCAGGGAAATATCGGCATAGCCTTCAAGCGCATGGTTCTGCATGGATTGGAATGCGTCGATAAAGCCGGGGCGACAATCGGGATAGATGAAATGATCTCCTCCATGCACTGCGGTGGCCACAGCTTCTGCGCCCTGTGAAACGGCGACCCCAAAAGCAACGGCTAGCATTATGGCATTACGGTTTGGAACCACCGTGATGCGCATGGTCTCCTCAGCATAATGACCATCAGGAACGTTGATATTATCGGTGAGGGCCGAGCCCGTAAGATTTGCACCAATGTCGCGCATGTCGATCATATGATGCGGCACCTTTAGCCGCAAGGCGCACGCCGCAGCGAAATCCAATTCCTTCTTGTGCCGTTGACCATAGTCGAACGAGACTAGGCCGATCAGGTTTTGCTCCGCGGCCATTTTATGGGCCAACGCCACAGAGTCTAAACCGCCAGAGCAGATGACGATAACTTTCATTTAACTTGTCCTTGTTTTGACCGGGTAGGCTGCGACCGGATATGTTGAGGTCTATATCTAACATTCCTTTGAATGTGAAGACAAAAGGCACTTTTTGGATTATCGTATGATCTACAGTCAGGCTTGGATATAGAGCGCATAAAGCATCCATTGCGCCGCCTACGCCATAGTCCTCATGCGATTATAAAGTGGCGACATTTCCTTGGCGAGGTGTTGGGACCACTTGGGCTAATTTTCAGCGGTAAATGACATGAACCAGCAGCCAGCCGGTTGAATCTTTAGAAGTTGCATTATCATTCTGCTGATTTGATTACGGCGATCGTCGCAAGAGTTTCAATACAAGCGGCGGCTGCCTCCCTGCCCTTGTTGTGAGCATCATCGCGGCTGCGGGCAATGGCCTGCTCGTCGGTATAAGTTGTGATGATGCCGAAGGTGATCGGTATTTTCGATTGCAGTGTCGTCTGCATCAATCCGATGGTGGCACCCAAGCTGATAAATTCAAAATGCGCCGTATCGCCCTTAATCACGCAGCCCAAGCACACCACGCCATCATAGCGCTTTGTATGCGCCAGTGTTTGAGCGATGAGCGGAATTTCAAAAGCGCCGGGGGCAGGATAAATATCGCCTTCGGCAACCTTGATCTCCTGCTCGGCCAGATAGGCCAACGCCCCACGCTCAAGGCCTGAGGTGACTTGCTCGTTGAAGCGGCTGACGATAATTGCAATACGGTAATTCGATTTAGACATGATTTAATTTCTCACTTTCAGTTTAAATGAATGACCTAACTTATCGCGCTTGGTGGCCAGGTAGGTTGCGTTAAAGGGATTAGCTTCAATGATCAATGGGCGTTGTTCGACAACGTTTAAGCCCAGCGATTCAAGGGCGCGAGTTTTTTCAGGATTGTTAGACAGCAGCGTGAGGTTTGAAACGCGGAGGGCTTTTAACATATGAGCCGCCGCTGAATAATCTCGCGAGTCATTGGCAAAGCCTAATGCCGTGTTGGCTTCCACCGTGTCATGGCCATGGTCTTGAAGGGCATAGGCTTTGATCTTGTTGGCAAGGCCAATTCCCCTGCCTTCTTGATTGCGCATATACAAAAGCACACCGCCGTCACTTTCCGAGATCAAGCGAATGGCAGTTTGCAATTGCGGTCCACAATCACAACGGAGTGAGCCCAATGCCTCGCCCGTCAGACATTCCGAATGCACGCGCACCAGCGGTGTTTTTGGCAGAGGATATTTGACGATGGCTAAATGTTCGGTGCCATCAATGCGGCTGCGGAAGGCGTGAACGCGCAATGGCTCATCGGCATAGGCCGTGGGCAATTCGGATTGAGCCACTTCGTCAATCAACACTTCAGTTTTTAAACGGTGCTTGATGAGTTCTTCGATTGTCAAAATCGGAAGTTTGTGGAGTTTGGCAAATTCTTCCAGCGCTGGCCTTCTAGCCATTTCGCCATCATCACCCATGATTTCGCAAATCACACCTGCAGGGACAAGCCCAGCTAGCCGCATCAAATCAACTGAACCTTCAGTGTGGCCCGCGCGTTTCAGCACGCCGCCTTCAGCAGCACGTAGTGGAAAGACGTGACCAGGAGAAACAATGTCATCTGGTTTCGCTTCGGGATTGATGGCAGCTGCAATGGTGCGGGCACGATCAAAAGCGGAAATGCCAGTAGTGATGCCTTCGCGCGCTTCAATTGAAATAGTGAAAGCGGTTGAGCGGCGCGCCTTGTTGCTGGCGGTCATGGGTGCCAGATTGAATTTATCAATCTGCTCGCCAGTCATAGTAAGGCAAATAAGGCCACGCCCATGCTTGGCCATGAAGTTCACAGCTTCGGGTGTGGCAAATTCCGCTGCTACAACAAGATCACCCTCGTTCTCGCGGTTTTCATCATCAACAAGAATGATCATGCCGCCGCTGCGGAGGTGATTTAGAGTTTCTGGTAAGGTTGACATAGTCGCTCCACATATTTGGCCATCACGTCGACCTCAACATTAATGGCATCACCGATTTTTGCGGCAAATAGGTTGGTGTGTTCCCAGGTATGGGGAATGATGGTGATGGCAACTCGGGTTGCGCCACCTTCAACTTCGCAAAGGTCATTGATGGTGAGGCTGATGCCATTGAGAGCGATAGAACCTTTCTCAACGAGGTATCGCGCTAGATTATGCGGCAGATCGAAAGCGAGGCAGTAAGCGCCGTTTTCGGGAACGACGGAACTTAGTATCGCTTTGCCATCAACATGGCCCTGCACCATGTGGCCCGAAAGCCTCGTGTTCAGACTTACCGCCCGTTCAAGATTGACATGACTTCCCACCGCGATCTTATTCAAATTGGTGCGCGCAAGGGTTTCGGCGCTGGCGAAAAAATCGGCAGTGCCTTCGCTGCTAAAAGACGCAACCGTGAGGCACACGCCATTCACGGCAATGCTTTCACCCAAGGCTAAATCAACAAAGCCCGTTGCGATCCTGCATTGTAAGGTGCCGTTGTTGTGTGATGCCTCCGCCACCTGCGCTACACGTTCAATGATTCCTGAAAACATGAAATTCCTTATTTGCGTTTGGAGTGATAGCGATTTTGTCTTCGTCGCCTTGGGTGATTTGCACATGCTCGTCCCACAGGCCACTTTGCAAAACCGCCCGCGTTAAAGTCGGACCTGCTTCGACTAAAACTTCGAGAGCTCCCTGTTCGGCCAATCGCTGCAAGGCTTCGTGAAAATCACTTGCAAATGAAACTGCGAAACCGCGCTCTTTAGCTGCATCAATATAGGATTGTGGAATGCGGCGGCGGCGATCAAACAGGACCAGCTTACGGCGCTTGTTTGGAAAGTCAGACACCAAGCGCACAGTGAAATGTGGATCATCAGCCAACACGGTTCCCGATCCCGTGACAATCACATCAGCCCTGCGGCGCAAAGTGTGAGCCAGAACAAGAGATGTTTGCGATGTGAAAGTTTTCTGGCCCGTCGCCGGAACCATACTGCCTTCGCTGTTGATGGCTTGTTTAACTGTGACCCACGGTAAGCCATAGGTTACTCGCTTAGCAAACGGCGCAATCAAGCGCTGCAATTCTTGTTTTAACTGGGGATCATCTGCCATGTTCAAAAAATGAACTTTCAATCCTGCGCGACGTAATCGGTCAGTGCCGCCACCTACAACATGCGGATCAGGGTCGGCCACACCAATCCATACCTCACGGCCAGATGTTGAAAGAATCGCTTCCGTGCAAGGCGGTGTGCGGCCTATGTGGTTGCAAGGTTCAAGTGTCACTACTACGGAATGGATAAGTTGCTCGCTGCCCGCCGCGCGACACTTTTTGATCGCAAGTGCTTCGGCATGCAGTTGGCCAGCCGCGCGGTGAGCGGCAG
>JAYTVD010000169.1:0-14392 GCA_043744175.1 Phyllobacteriaceae bacterium | reverse complement strand
TCGGCATTGAGCTGGCAATTCAGCGAATATTGCTTGGAAATGCCCTTATTGCCTCGTTTGGCGGGCTTCCGTTGCTGTATATGGGCGATGAAATTGGTCTTACCAACGATTATTCCTATGTTGATGAGCCCGCACATGCGCACGATAACCGCTGGATGCACAGGCCAAAAATGGACTGGACACGGGTCGCAAAACTTGAAAATTCAGGAACTCCACAAGAGAAAATCCTCAATGGGGTGAAGCATATTATTGCCAAACGTAAGGAAACTAACGCGTTTGCCTCGACCAATCCGACGCGGATATTGCATATTGGGAATGACCAAATTTTCAGCTTTGCGCGGGTGGGTGATGCGCAGACTGTGGTTTGCTTGTTCAATTTTACTGATACAAATCAAACAGTTACGGACAAGGTGCTGCAAAATGCGGGGGTTGTGGACTACCGGAATTTGCTCAGCGACGCGCCGCTGGCTTGGGTCAACGGCGTCTTGCAAATTCCGGCGTATGGCAGCCTATGGTTGACTTAGCTTAACTTCGAGGCGAGCTTGCGGAACCATTTTTGACCTGGCTTTTCGACCAGATTGTAGGTGATGGTGCTGGCGATTAATGTCAATAAAATCATGATGATAGTGGCATAAACGGCGATATTTTGAGCGTAAGCAAATGTCGGTTCGCCGCCGGTGGCTTGCATACTTATGATTGAAGTGGCGTGGTAGCCGTCCAGATAACGGGCGATATTGAACATTCTGCCCTGCACGAACAGGTGCGTCATATAGATTGAGTAGGATAGCGCGCCGAGCAGTATAAATGGGCGGGCGCGAAGTATTGTTGAAATATAGCCAGCCTCATGGCTAAACACCAAAACGGCGAAGCCGAACACGAATGGGGCGACAATGCTCGCGGCATTATCATGGCTATTGGCGACGAACATTACCACGGCAAAGATGGTGGCAAGCTCGGCTAACGTCCACGCAATTTTGGTCTCGCTGTCGCTGCTGAGGGTGACGTTCGAGCGGGCGAAATAGGCCTGCACCAAGACGCCCAGCGAGAAACCGTAGATGCAGCGGATGATGCCGAAATCATAGGTAGTGTCCATAAAGTGCGGCGATAGTTTGAGCAGCATTATGGGGGCGACAGCGACGATGATGGCGAAGGCCATCAATGATGTACGGTGCAGGCCGACGACCAGAATGGCGAACAAGAGATAGGCGAAAAGCTCGGTAGAAATGCTCCAGCTTGGCGCGTTCCAGCTTAGGTGCTGTTCAAACCCGAGACCATGAATCATCAGTGCATTGTCAAGCAACGTGTTCAACGTAAAACCGCCGGTAAACGCCGTATCCTGCCCGCCGAGTTGCGGCACTTTCAGGCGCAGGAACTCAAACGCGACGAAGGCGAGCAGCATGAAGGCGTGGAGCGGAAACAGGCGGCCAAAGCGTGTGACCATAAACTTGACAAGCCCCTCGCCGCGCATCAACCGCGCACCGTAAGCATGGGCAATGACGAAGCCGGAGAGGACGAAGAAGAAGTCCACGAAGAGATACGAACCGCGGATAAACTGGTTGCCAGCCAGCGCCCCTGCCAGCGGCATATGGAACACCGCGACCAGCAGCGCACAGATGCCGCGCCAGCTATCCAATGTCTCAAAACGGACAGATGCAACGGCAGTGGTCTGCGCTGCCTCGGTGCCGATGTTTGCTGAAATTGCCATTGCGACCCGCTTTGTTTCATTTCGGCACATAGGCCATTGATACTAATAAACTTATACGATGACTGGCAATTTGCGTGCCGCTCGCCTAAAACTAACGAAAACACGGGAATAATCATGTCTTCGCACGTAATCGACCACGCCTTCACCGCCGCTTCGCGCCACTCGGCGGCCAGCGACCCGACCTATGCGGGCGCGCTTTCGTTTATGCGCCGCCCCTACTCCAAGGATGTGAATGGCGCGGATGTTGTGGTCTGGGGCATACCGTTTGACCAGGCGGTATCCAATCGCCCCGGCGCGCGCTTTGGCCCGTCCGCCATCCGTCGCGCTTCGGCTATTTTTGACAATGATCCGCAATATCCATTTGGCATTGATCTCTTCGAAAAGCTGTCGGTCATCGACTTTGGCGACTGCGTTTTGGACTATGGCTATCTGCATAAAACACCTGCTGCCATTGAAGAACAGGCGCTGGAAATCATCAAAACCGGGGCGTTTCTTTATACGCTTGGCGGCGATCATTTCATTACCGGACCGCTGCTCGCGGCGCATCACAAGGTGCATGGGCCGCTGGCGATGGTGCATTTTGATGCGCATCAGGACACATGGTTTGACGATGGCGAGAAGATTAGCCACGGCAATTTCGTGACGCGCGCGGCGCGAAACGGCATTATTGATACCAGCCGCTCGATTCAGATTGGCATTCGCACCGCCGCACCAGAGGATTTCGGCATTAAAATTATGCCGGGTTATGAGGTGGAAGACTTGTCGGCGCAAGCGATTTCGGATGCGATTTTGGCCCATGTTGGCGACGCCAAATGCTACCTCACTTTCGATATTGATTGCCTTGATCCGGCCTTTGCGCCCGGCACGGGAACGCCTGTTTCAGGCGGGCCATCGAGTGCCAAAATCCTGTCCGTTTTGCGCAAACTGGGTGCGTTAAATATCGTCGGTTCGGATATTGTGGAAGTGGCGCCTGCCTATGACCACGCCGATATTACGGCCATCGCTGGATCTTCGGTGGCGATGTATGTGCTAGGCCTGCTTGCAGAACGCAAGGCTCAGCGCTAAAGCCTTCACAAATTGATTCAAGCGCCTGCGGATTTGAATCCGGCGGGCGCTTTAATCCATTGAAATAACTGAATTTTTAGGAGATGGCGATGAAAGCCAAGATATTTATTGACGGCGAACATGGAACAACGGGCTTGCAAATTCGCTCCCGCTTGGCGGCCCGTCATGATCTTGAAATCTTATCATTGCCGGAGGCCGAGCGCCGCAATGTGGCGATGCGTGAGGACATGCTAAACAGCGCCGACATCGCCATTTTGTGCTTACCGGATGATGCTGCGATTGAGGCGGTGAAAATCGTTGCGGGCAATGGCCGGACGCGGGTGATCGATACCTCAACGGCGCACCGCGTGAATCCGGATTGGGCCTATGGCTTTGCCGAAATGGATGCCGCGCAAGGTGCGAAAATTGCCTCGGCGCGGTTTGTCGCCAACCCCGGTTGCTACCCCACTGGCGCTATCGGCCTTATCCGCCCGCTGGTCGCGGCGGGCATTCTGCCAAGCGATTATCCGGTGACTGTGAACGCCGTTTCCGGCTATACCGGCGGGGGCAAGCAGATGATTGCGCAGATGGAAAATGCGGCAGCGCCGGACCATATTTCCAGCGCACATTTTCTCTATGGCCTGCCCTTGCAGCACAAGCATGTAGCCGAAATGAAGCAGCACGGGCTTGTCAACCGCCGCCCGATTTTTAGCCCCAGTGTCGGTCGTTTTGCGCAAGGGATGATTGTTCAAGTGCCGCTGTTTTTGGATGATTTGAAGGATGGTTCGAGCCTTGCCAGCCTGCACGAGGCGCTTGTCGCACATTATGCGGGGCAAACTATTGTTGAAGTAATATCGCTTTCCGAGTCAGCTAAAATTCCACGCCTTGATCCAGAAGAGCTTGCCAATAGTGATAAGATGAGGCTTTTTGTCTTTGGAACCGAAGGCAAGGGACAGGTTAACCTTGTGGCGCTGCTCGATAACCTTGGTAAGGGTGCATCGGGTGCAGCCGTGCAAAACATGGATTTGATGCTAAAAGGCTAACGCCAACCGCCCGAAGTGCGGTCGGGGATCGCACGGAGATGATACGGAAACGATGCGGGGAACGCTCGAACTGAGCACTCCCATCGCAAAGGCCTAATTTCGGACCAAAATCTCAGTCGGCAGCGGGTAGCTGCCTTTGGTGCCGCGCCAATGGGCGACGGCGAAGAACAGCACCACCATGGCCATTCCCTGATGGGTGAGCGCGGCGTGGAAATCCACGGCACTCAAAAGCGTGGCGATGCCGATGGAGGCTTGAACGCACACCAGAACAAAAAGCACGATGGCGCGGTTGGCGTGGGTGCTCCGCGGCTCTTTTGCCAGCGTTGAAATCATATGAATGAGCGCCAGCGCGAACAGCAGATATGCCCCGCAGCGGTGAACAAATTGCACGGTTTTGGCGCTTTCAAAAAAGTTGTGCCAGACTGGCTGCATGTTCAAAAGATCTGACGGGATGATGGCGCCGTCCATCAGCGGCCAGGTGTTATAGGCCAGCCCCGCGTCCAGCCCCGCTACCAGCGCGCCGAGATAAATCTGGATGAGCACCATCAAGACAAGGAAACCAGCAAAGCGGCGGGTGCCGGACTGAGCCGGACCCTCGCTGTGCACGGCCAGCCCGCGCACGACATAGGTGGTGGCGGCGAAGATGAGCGAGGCGATGATGAGATGGGTGGCCAAGCGATATTGGCTGACATCTGTGCGCAGCGTGAGGCCTGACGAGACCATCCACCAGCCGACGAAGCCCTGAAAACCGCCGAGCGCAAGAATGCCGAGAAGGCGCGGTTTGAGTTTGGATTCCAGCCTCCCCGTTAGCCAGAAGAAGGCCAACGGCAGCGCGAACACGAGGCCTGTTGCGCGGGCCAAAATGCGATGCGCCCACTCCCACCAGAAAATGCTCTTAAAGCCATCCAGCGTCATGTCTTTGTTGATTTGGGCATATTCCGGAATTTGCTGGTACTTGGCAAACTCCTGCTCCCACTCGGTTTGATTCAGTGGCGGGATGATGCCGTGGATGGGCTTCCACTCGGTGATGGAGAGACCGGAGTTTGTGAGCCGCGTTGCGCCGCCCACCAGCACCAGCGCGAAAATGACCAGCAGGCCAAAATAAAGCCAGAGCCGAATGGCTTTGCGATTGCGGGCCTCGCGGCTTTGGCGGGTGGCGATTTCAATTGGAAGAGTGGCGGCAAGGGACATGTTAGGGTCTCGATATTGAGCGCTGATATTTGCATCACCGCATACGCCCGTTCAAGCCAATAGGAGGCGTGGCAAGGCGTCGCTATTTCCCTTTTTGCCGGCAAGCGCTATGTGAGGCACATGTATGTACGCCTCAAAAAATTCATCGGCACATTTGTGCTGGTCATTCTCATCATCGGCTACGCACTGGCCGCCATGATATTTGCCGAAACACGACTGACGCACGCCAGTACGGGCGCACTGTTTATGTTTTTCGCGGTGACGGGTGTGTTGTGGATTTTGCCCGCTATGGGGTTGATCTGGTGGATGGAGAAGAAGCCTAAACCGTAACCACCTTTTTGCGCCCGTTCACCAACAGCCCCGTCAGCCCTGCCAACATAGTGCGTACGTCACTGATGTTTTGGTGGCGACCGTTGAGCGAAATGCGGGGTAAGGCTGTGGGGATATTCGCGTGATCTTCGAACAGCAGGCCGTGGCGGGTGGTGACGGCGGTTTTGTATCCGGCGACGGCGGCGAGAGCGACTTCGCGTGAGCCTATCGCATCGGCGTAGCCGTAAGGGTAAGCCAAATGTTTGGGCTTGATGCCGGTTTCTAATTCCAGCGCGGTGTTGCAGCGCTCGAACTCTTTATAGACGGCGTCTTCGGTGAGCTTTTTCAGGTGAAAATGCGAGTATGTATGTGCACCGATGGTGCAGAGCGGGTCTTTGGCAATTTCGCGGATTTGGCTCCAGCTCATCAGCTCGCGCTTGTTATGCGCGGCGCAATCAATGCTGGCGAGTTGGGCTAAATCGCGGGTGAATATGGCGTGCTGGTCTTCGGCCAAGGTTTTGACCATGTAGCGCTGGATGGCCGCCAGCGAATTGCGCTTTTCCGCCATGGTGCTGCAAGCAAAATGCTCGCGGCCCAGCGATGACGGCAGCACGATGTCATCACGCTTGGCAACGACATGCTCCGTGATTTCCCACCATAAATGCACATCGGCATTGATAAGACCCGGCGCGATATAGACCGTGTAGGGAATGTTGTGTTTGCGCAAAGTGGGGAAAGCGTTTTGATAATTATCGAGATAGCCATCATCAAAAGTGACAGCAATGAAGCGCTTGGTGCGGCCTTTGGCCCGCAGGGCGTCTGGCACATCGTCCATCGCAATAAAGTCATAGCCATCGCGCTTTAGAGCGAGAATGGTCCTTTCCAGAAAATCCGGTGTGACGGAGAGATGATCGTTTGCGCCCAGTGGACTGAAGCTTTTCGGCGCGACGCGGTGCAGCATGAGGATGCCGCCAAGGCCGCCCAACGAAGCTGGCGCGAAGTGGCGCATTCCCGTTAGCCGCGACAGGGCAAAGAAGGACTTTCGCGCTGTATGAGCGATGTCGAACATTCCTTCACCTTTTTCTGTTAGCCTTTTATCAGACATCACTAACGCGAAACGGTTGCGAATTCACAAACGCGGCGACAATTTTCTTTTTGAGGACCAGACGGCATGGCGCAGAATGACTATCAGTGGAGTGTGCGGCCACTATCCGAAGCGATGGCGCTGTGGGACACACCGGATCTGATTTTTGCGACGCCGCAAGGGGCAAGCTGGGTGCAAGGCTATGCTCGCAGCGTGAACCCCGGAACGATTGTGATTGTGGCGGAGCGCGAGGGCGCGGTGCAGTTTTTCCTGCCGCTCGAAGTGGTGCATAAGGCGACGCTGGCGGCGGCGCGGTTTCCTGGGGGGAGCCATGCGAATGAAAATTTTGCACCTGCAACGCGCTATTTCTGCGAAAATCCACCGCTGGATATCGCTAAGGATATCATTACGGCGGCGCGCGCGGCGCGGCCTGACATTGATCTCATCGCGCTGGAACGGTTGTTACCTTCAATTGACGGGCTGGCAAATCCGCTCGTGGTGGGAAATAGCACGACCAGCCCGAACGTGGCGCTGTCGTTCAAACTTGAAAAAGATTTTGCGACACTGCTGGCCAAGCACAATGGGCCCAAGCGTCTCAAGAAGATGCGCCAGATGGACCGGCGGATGCAGGATCGCGGCGGTTGGCGGTTTATGAAGGCAGGCAACTGCGATGAAGTGAACCGCCTGCTTGATGCATTCTTCACGCTGAAATCCGCACGCCTGAAAGAAATGGGCGTCAAGGATGTGTTCCGCGATGTCGATGTACGCAATTTTTTCAAGGATCTATTCGGCAAGGGATTGACGACCCATGAGCACGAAGTGTTTGGCCTTGAAGTGGGCGGGGACATTGTGGCGGTCGCTGGATGCTCGGTTCGCGGCGGGCAAATCACTGCGGAATTTGGCGGCATAACGGCGGCAGACCGTCAGCTTTCGCCGGGCGATATTTTATATCACAAGCTGATTGAAGACAGCTGCACACGCGGGTTTGAGACGTTTAACTTCGGTGTTGGTGATGAGTTTTATAAGCGCCGCTGGTGCGACAAAGAGCTGTGGCATTTGGATACTGCCTTGCCGTTGACGCTCAAAGGTAGCGCGGCGGCACTGACGTGGCGCACAGTTGCATCGGTGAAACGGTCGATAAAGTCGAACCAAAAACTGTTTGCCGTGATTAAGAAACTTCGCGGGATTAACAAGGCTGCGCCTGTTGAAAGTGAGTAGGATTGGGCTGCCTGTCATCAACTCAGTTGATGACGGAGCGCGCGAATTACGCCACATACCTATCGGGCATTGGCTCATGTGAATTGCCACCGAGTGGCGAGACCAAAATCAGATCATCGTAACCTGCGGCGATCAAATCCGTCATGGCGGCCAGTGCGGCTTTGTGGTCGATATCGACAACGCTGACCAATAGGCCGGAACCAGGAACCACCAAGCGCTTCACACCTCGCGCTGTTGTCGGGCCGCATTCGACGATAACCATGTCATAGGCTGAAACCAGCGCGTTGATAATCATAGGCAGACGCTCAACCGCGCGGGCGGCTTTAGCCGTATCGCCGGTGCCTGTGGGGATGACGTGGGTATCGGAGTAAACGTCATTATGAATGATGTCGCCAAACTGGGCGGACCCTGCCAAGAGATTGGTAATGCCGGCCAGCGCCAAGCCATCGGTCATTGGGCGGGCAGCAGCAGAGTTAGCGGTCAAATCCAGTAGGATTACCTTCAGGCCTTGGTCGGAAATGTTGCGCGCTAACAGGATGGACGAGGCGGAAGCCTCATCGCCTTCCGGCGAGATGACCACGGCGCAAGTTGCGCCTTCATTGATGAGACGGGATGCGACGGCGCTGATTGAAAGCTCCGGATCAATCGCGTTGTCTTCTTCCATCGGCGCTTCCGGTGGTGTGGGCTGGGCCATAGTGGTCTGCACGTTGGCGGCGACAGGCGCGGAGGCAAAGGCCGTACCCTGCCCGCCCAAGACTTCAACGACGGGCGCAGCAACAACTACTTTCTTGGTGCGCACAGCGTTACCGGAGAACAACTCTCTCAGCAGCGTGATGATCGACAGTAGCAAAAGCGAGGCAACGAATGTTGCGGACACAATCGGGATTAGTTTCGGGAAGTAAGATTGCGACGGCACCATGGATGGCGCGGAGATTTTCGCATCCGGTTTTTGATTGGCAAGATTGCTGCGGGCTTGCGCTTCCTTATAGCTTAGCTCACGGTCGGCAAGCAAAGCGCGCGAGGCTTTGAGTTCCTCTTCCAAGCGCTGCAACTCAACTTCATCATCGCCAACGCGTGAGGATTCGGCCTTTGAGCCATTGATTTTGCTCTGCAATTCGCTTTCACGCAGACCCGCCGTTTTGGCTTCTGTTTCGAGGCTTTTCAAGATCTTTGACGCTTCGCTGCGAATTTGGCCGTCCAAATCAGCCAACTGCGAGCGCAGGCCTTTGATGCGCGGATGGCTATCGAGCAGCGTTGTCGAGAGATCAGCAATCTGGCTTTTCAATGTCACTTGCGCATTGCGCAACTGCTGCATCAGGTTGGACGACAGCACTTCAGGCACAGAATCTATCGAGCCGCCAGCATCCAGTACGGCGCGGATGGACTGCGCCTTGGCTTCCGCATTGGCACGCGCCGCTTTCACGCGGGACATTTCTGTTGATAGTTCAGACAGCGATTGTGTGGACAGCGCCGTATTATTTTGGCCCATTAAAATATCATGTTCAGAACGGTATGCCGCGACATTGGCAGCGTTTTGCTGCACTTCCTTTTTCAAGCGGTCGATTTCCGGCTTCAAGGTGGCGATAGCGGAGGTTACGTCGCCCTGCTTCTCCGCGCGCTTCTTATCGAGATAGGCTTCGGCAATCGCTTGTGGAACAGCGGCGGCCATTTTCGGGTTTTTGGATGAAAACTCGATGACGATAACGCGGGTGCTTTCGGCAAGATAGATATTTAGACTATCGCGCACCTTAGCGATGACGCTGTCTTTGAGGCCAAGCTCCGGATTGCGGCCAAGCATGTTCATAATTTTATCCGTGACCGAAAGGCTGGAAACGGGATCGAACTCGGGATCGGAGCTGAGTTTCAGCTTATCAACGACAGTGCTGAGAACATCGCCGGAGTTCATTAACTCAACCTGCGACTTCACACCTTCAGCATCCAAAATCGGGCGCGTTTCGTCAACGCTACCTGAATCAAGACTGGTCAGCTTGGTCTCGCCTACTGTGATGAGAACTTTGGTTTGCGCTTTGTATTTGGGTGATACCATCAGCACGGCGCCAGCGGTCAGCCCCGTCAGCACCAGCGAGGTGAACAGAATTTTGCCCTTGTTGCGCCACAGGCTTTTGAACAGGCTGGCAACATCAATATCCAGCTCGCCGTCCATAGGGTTTACACCTGACATCACACATACTCCGAAACACACGTGATGCTAAAGTAAACGTATATGGTAACTCATGCGTTAACGCGCGACTTACGGAAAACACGATTTGGCGGCCAACTGGCGCGAATTTTGGGTCAGGCCCTACTGCGGCACCACAAGTACCTGCACTTTTTGCAGGCAATCGGGCGAGGCTTAACCGCCCATTAACCCTAATCAAACGATAACAGGGAGAGTTGAGACCATTGTTGTCTCGCATTGGCATTGTCGTTTGGGTGATTGCAACATGATACGGGTTTTAGGTTTAGTCCTTGCGATATGTGCGACCGCCATCAGCGGCTGCACATCTTATCGCCCTGCCCCTGCGGCCTTCCACGAAGCGCTGGACAAGCCTTATGTGCTGGACGCTGGCGACCGTGTGCGTGTGACTGTGTTTGACCAAGCCAATTTGACAAATACTTACGCCATTGACCAATCCGGCTATTTGGCTTTCCCGCTGGTGGGCTCAGTTCCGGCCCGTGGGCGCACGGCAAAGCAGCTTGAGGCGGATATTGCCGCGCAACTGCGCCAAGGCTATTTGCGCAACCCTGATGTTTCTGTCGAAATTGACCGCTACCGTCCGATATTCGTGCTGGGTGAAGTGGGCGCCGCGGGGCAGTATTCATTCGTGCCGGGCATGACGGTGCAAAAGGCAATCGCGGTCTCCGGTGGCTACTCCGCCCGCGCGACGCAGGACAGCGTTGACATCACCCGCTCGATAAACGGCAAGGTAATGACGGGGCGAGTGCTGATTTCTGATCCTATATTGCCGGGCGACACAATTTATGTGCGCGAACGGCTGTTCTAAGACTTCATGGTAACGCCGCAAAAACCACTTCGCATCGTGCATTGCTTTCGCAACCCTGTCGGGGGAATATTTCGGCATGTGCGCGATTTGGTGGATGCCCAAATTGCCAACGGTCACGAGGTTGGCATTGTGTGCGATTCCACAACCGGCGGCGCTTATGAGGCGCAATTATTTGCCGCAATCGAGCCAAAGCTTGCGCTTGGCCTCACCCGCGTTGCTATGCAGCGCCATATTGGCCCCGGCGACATCGTTGCCGCGTGGCGGACATACAAAGCAGTCAAAAATTTGCATCCGGATGTGTTGCATGGGCACGGCGCCAAGGGCGGTGTTTATGCGCGCGTATTCGGATCAGTGTTACGGGTATTCAGGTCTCGCGTAGCCCGTTTTTATTCACCCCATGGCGGAAGTCTGCACTATGATGTTGATACGCTATCGGGGAAAATCTTCTTTCTAATTGAGAGGATTCTTGGTCGGTTCACCGATCAGATTTTGTTCGTGGCAGATTATGAGCGCGTGACATATGCTGAAAAAATTGGCCCGCCGCGCAATGCTGTTGTGATTTACAACGGGTTGCGACCTTCGGAATTTGAGCCCGTTTTGCCAGCGCCGGATGCGGCGGATTTTCTCTACATCGGCATGATGCGTGATTTGAAGGGCGTTGACCTTTTCATCGAAGCGCTTGATTTGGCCTCCAAGAAATTGGGCAGGACGCTAAGCGCCGCGATGGTCGGCGATGGCGATGATTTGCCGAAATATAAAGCCCAAGTCGCCTGTTTGGGCATGGCGGATCGCGTGACATTTTATGATCCGATGCCCGCCCGTAAGGCGTTTGAACTGGCCAAAGCCATTGTCGTGCCATCGCGGGCCGAGGCGATGCCCTACATTGTGCTGGAGGCTGTCGCTGCTGGTATGACGATGATTGCCACCCGCGTGGGCGGTATTCCTGAGATTTTAGGCGTCGATAGTGTGGCGCTTTGCGATGTGAGTGCCGCTGGTATTGCGGCTCTTATGGTTCGCCAAATGACGACGCCCGCCATCTTGGAGAGTGCTATGCCAACTGGCGCGGCGCTGAAGGCTAAATTTGGTGTGGATGTCATGGCACGCCAGATTGAGGCGCGTTATCGGGCCGTGCTGGGGCAATGATATGTATGGCAAAATTTCAGCGAACAGACACTGGTTCTTAAGCCCTTTGGCTTACGAATTAGGTATGCTGAATATTCCGGTGCTACGATGAACCAAATTGATCCCTCCAAGCGCTTTAATGCCGAAGCCGTGCGCGCGCATGATGGCGGCACACCGGATGCTGCGCGTAAATCCGAACTGAATGACATAGCCGAGCAAGTGGCGCTGCAATATCGTGCGGACTCGACCTCACCCATTATGGTGACAGGCATGTTGCGGCTGGCGGAATTTGCCATGCTGGTGGTGCTTGGGCTCGGCATTTATGTTTTCTATGTTGGCGTACGCAAGGAATTTTTGTGGCAATATCCGACGGCGATTTTGCTGGCGTCAGTGCTGCTCGTTCTCATAATGGAAATGTCTGATGGCTACCAAATTCCGGCCTTGCGCAATCCGTGGGGCCAAGTAGGGCGACTGTTATTTTCGTGGACCGGCGTGTTTGCGCTCATGGCGCTGGCTGGATTTTTCCTCAAACAATCGGCTGAATTTTCCCGTGTGTGGTTGGCCTCTTGGTTTATCAGCGGGTTCTTCACGCTTTCAATTGTGCGTTTATTTCTGGCTCGAACCGTTCGCAAATGGGGCCGCAATGGCAAGATGGAGCGCCGTGCGCTGATCGTTGGTGGCGGTCCGAATGCTGAAGGTCTGATACGTTCACTCGAAGCGCAGCCGGACAATGACATTCGCATTTGCGGCATTTTTGATGACCGCGATGATGTGCGCTCGCCCCCCGTGGTGGCGGGCTACCCGAAGCTCGGCACAATTGGCGAGCTGATAGAATTTGCCCGTATCGCCCGCATTGATATGCTGATCGTGGCGCTGCCGCTTACGGCGGAATCGCGCGTGTTGACGCTGCTCAAACGTCTATGGGTGTTGCCGGTGGACATTCGCCTGTCGGCGCATTCCAACAAGCTGCAATTTCGTCCGCGCTCCTATTCACACATCGGCTCAGTGCCGATGTTGGATATTTTCGACAAGCCAATCAATGATTGGGATAGCGTCGCCAAGCGTGCTTTTGACGTGTTCTTCAGCGTTCTTGGCATTATCCTGCTGTCGCCGATTATGCTTATCACCGCGATTGCCATTAAGCTGGATAGTCCCGGTCCTGTGCTGTTCAAGCAGAAGCGTCACGGTTTCAACAATGAAGAAATCGAAGTGCTGAAGTTCCGCTCGATGTACACCGACATGAACGATCCGCTGGCAAAGCGGGTTGTGACCAAAGGCGACCCGCGCGTTACCAAGGTGGGACGCTTTATTCGCAAGGCTTCGATTGATGAATTGCCGCAATTTTTCAATGCGTTGCGCGGCGATCTTTCGCTAGTGGGCCCTCGCCCGCACGCGGTTTATGCGCAGACGCGCGATAAGATGTTCAACGAAGTTGTCGAAGGCTATTTCGCACGCCATCGCGTGAAGCCGGGTGTGACGGGTTGGGCGCAAATCAGCGGTTGGCGCGGCGAGATTGACTCGGACGAGAAGATCAAAATGCGCACCGAGTATGATCTCTATTATATCGAGAACTGGTCGCTGTGGCTGGATTTGAAAATCCTGTTCCTCACACCTGTGCGCCTTCTCAATACGGAGAATGCTTATTGAGCACTCTGGCCACCTACGACATCATTGAACCAGCGGAGCGCAGCGCGGCTGTGAACCGTCTTATCAAGGTGTTTGCCCTCGGGCTGGGTGTTGCGCTTTCCGGCTATGTGCTTTCTGAACCGTCGCCTTATGAGTTAGTGATGACACCGCTCATCGTTATTTGGGCACTTTTTGGCCTTCGGCTTTCGCGCACAAATACGCCGCTATTGATGCTGCTGGTGCTATTCAATGTAGGCTTCATGATTTCCATGACGCAATTGTCGGACCTGAAAGACACGCCGCTCTACGCCGCTGTGGGCTTCTTTCTGGCGATCACCTCAGTGTTTTACGCAGCCGTTATTGAGCGCGATATGAGCCTGCTGCCTGTGATGTATAGTGCCTATACAATTGCCGCCATATTCACTTCACTGCTGGGTATTGCGGGCTATTTCCATCTGTTCCCGGGTGCCAGCTATTTCACGCTCTATGACCGTGCGCGCGGCGGGTTCAAAGATCCGAATGTGTTTGGCCCCTACCTCATGTTACCTGCGGCGTGGCTGCTTTACGGCGTGTTGCGGGGTAAGGTGATTTCGATGTTGCCACGTTTGATTGGGCTACTCATAGTATCAATAGGCGCGTTCCTCTCCTTCTCCCGCGCGGCGTGGGGCATGTTGATATTGGTTATGCTGCTGGTCACAATTTTCTCGTTCGTCGCCAGTAACAGCAACCGCATCCGCCTGCGCATTGTGCTGCTGTCTGGCGCGGTGTTTATGCTGGTGGCGCTGGTGGTTATCGTGGCGTTGCAGTTTCCCGAAGTCGCCGACCTGTTCTCCAAGCGGGCTAAACTTGTGCAGGATTATGACGGTGCGCGCCTTGGCCGCTTTGCGCGGTACTGGTTCGGACTTCTCATTGCCACGGAGCACCCACTAGGGCTCGGCCCGCTGGTGTTTGCCGGCATGTTTGGCGAAGATACGCATAATATCTGGCTGAAAGCCGCGCTAGACTATTCATGGCTCGGCTTCATCGCCTATGTCACAATGTCCAT
>JAYTVD010000168.1:0-14444 GCA_043744175.1 Phyllobacteriaceae bacterium | reverse complement strand
TGGGCGTCGGCTTCGGCCTGCGCATCTGCTGCGGCTTGCGCATCGGCGTCAGCCTGTGCTTGTGCATCAGCGTCGGCCTGGGCTTGCGCATCGGCGGCAGCTTGCGCCTCAGCGTCGGCTTGAGCTTGTGCATCCTCAGCAGCCTTAGCTTCTTCAGCAGCTTGTGCATCGGCTTGCGCCTGCGCGTCATCGGCAGCTTGATTGTCTTGCGCAGGTTCCTCCGCCGGGGCGGCCTCTTCAGCAGGAGCAGGTTCTTCCGCTGGCGCCGCCTCAGGCTCGGCCGGTATATCTTCCGGCACTGCATCCTGCTCTGCGGGTGGCGCATCTACTGCGGGTTCATCCGCTGGCGCAGCATCAGGAGCGACTGGATCTTCAGCAGGTGCGGCATCAGGTGCGGTTGGTTCTTCGGCAGGCGCAGCGTCAGGCTCAATAGGCTCTTCGGTTGGAGCAGCATCGGGTGAAACAGGCTCTTCTGCGGGGGCTGCATCTGGCGCGGTTGGCTCTTCCGCAGGGACTGCATCTGGCGCAGCAGGCTCTTCGGCAGGGGCTGCATCTGGCGCGGTTGGCTCTTCCGCAGGGGCTGCATCTGGCGCAGCTGGCTCTTCCGCAGGTGTGGCATCAGGTGCAGCTGGTTCTTCAGCGGCCGGAGTGTCAGCGGCAGGCGTATCTGTCGCCGGCGCTTCTGCGGCGGGCGTATCTGTAGCTGGTGCGTCCGTTGCTGGCGCGTCTGTGGCAGGCACTTCAGCCAGTGGTTCCGGCACGGCGGCGGGTTCTGGATCTGGCTTATAGTCTGGCGCATCGGCAGCGGCGGGATTGGCTTCAATCGCCGTCATTTCCTCAGCTGTTGGCGCAACTTTTTCAGTTTCCGCTTGCGCAACAAAAGCTGCGCTTTCCACTTCAACATCAGCCTCGGGAATATCGGTCGGCGCAACGGCCGCGCTAGCGAATGCGGTTTCAGTCGCGCCTGCATCGGTTACCAATGTTGTGCCGTTGTCAGTCACATATATATTGGTCTCGTTTATCGTCGTTTCATTGATGATCGTGGTGTTGATATTAATGTTGGTTTCGTTGGCATAAACAAACGACTGGTCGTAATATTCGCTTGGCCAGTTGGCGTAATAGCCATCGTAGTAATAATCCCAATCGCTGCCGTAGCTACGGAAACCATCGTCATAATCAGCCCAATAAACATAGTAATCCGGATAATAGACTTCCGTCACATAGCCATAGCCGACGTACCAGCCATCAATGATGCCGAGTGCCAGCAGTGTTTCCTGATAATTTGCCGCCGAGACCGGACGGCTGCGCAGGCGGCCGATTTGCGCCTTTAGCGCGCCGACATCTTTGGACAGATGCTTATTGCCCTTGGTCTTGCCTTCGAGCGCCGCAACCTTGGCCTCAAGTGTAGCGATGCGGTTATTCAAATCTTTTGTCTGCTTGGAGCTGACATTGGTCGGGCGTTTTGATGTTGGCGTCAGTGCGTAGCGGGCGGTATAAGTTGACCAGTTAGCGGCGGTAACGCGCACGCCCTCAGACACGGCTTTATCTTGGATGCGGGCTAATTTATACGTACCTTGCAACTGGCCGACTGCGACAGTGACCTTGCGCGTGGCAGCGGAAATACGCTTTGGATTTTTTGCCTTTATCGCCAATTCAAGATTGCCGATTTCGGAGGCAACATTTTTGACGGCCTTCAAAACAATGCCGCTGGCGCGGCTTTTGGCATAGGCGGGTTGTTTGAATGTAATCACAATCACGCCGAGCGAGCGCTTCATGTTTTTGAGCAGGGCCGCGGCATTCAATTTCGTTCCGCCGGTGGCGGCCTGCGCTGTCATCACGGGTGCGAAATTTGGACCTGAGGCGAAAATCATTGGCGAAAGCAGCATGGCAATAGCCGTTGATGAAATGAGCGCGGTGCGGAGCACAAAGGTTTTAGCCGACATTCTTATCCTACCTGTGAAGAGTGTTTTTCTTGTTATATTAGTGTTTTTTGATGTAAATTCAGATAGATACACGTCGCATGAACGGCGGGCACTGTCAAAAACAGATTTCTCGGGAACCGGCTGGCAAGGCCAAAATTCCGCGTGTCGTTTCTAGTTTGCCTCCATGGCTTTTAGCTGACTTTGCAATTGCGCGGTGCGCTGTTTGGTCAGCGCTGCCATGCATGATGGCCCGAGGATGCGCTCAATGCTGCCACCCATATTATCCACTGATTCTAGCGGGCATTCCGCATCGCGGAAGGCAATCCATGCGCGTTGTGCGGTCTTGAGGCGGCCAATAGCGGTGTCGCCTTCGCTGTTGCCCATATCAGCATCCATGGCCTGCATCTTTTTCAAATACTTGGCATAGACCGTGTTTAACTTGGCATCCTCGGCCTGATAGTCATTTTCCGCGCAGGCCGCCATTTCCGATGTGTCTCCATCCGGATTGCACTTGGTTTCATCTTGCGCATGGGCGGCCCCAGCGGCCAAAAACAGTGCGGCGGCGCTCAAAATTACTCGAAATGATGGATACATTAGGAAACTCCGAAATAGGATATTAAATGACTTTTTTTGACCTGTGCCAAATGAACACATGTTGCAAGATTCGCAATGGTGTTTGAGTGTTGGGCGTTTGACTGTTGACAGTTACATGTCGTCAATAAAGAGAATGACGGATAACAATTTTGAGGGTGAGATGAAGAAAATTTATCCCAGTGCGGCAGCGGCCTTGGATGGCTTGCTGTTTGACGGCATGTTTATCGCGTCCGGCGGGTTTGGCCTGTGCGGCATTCCTGAGCTTTTGATTGCCGCTATCCGCGATGCGGGCACGAAGGAGCTGACGTTCGCTTCAAACAATGCGGGCGTGGATGGGTTTGGCATCGGGCAGCTTTTGGAAACGCGCCAAGTGAAGAAGATGATCTCGTCCTACGTTGGCGAGAATGCTGAATTTATGCGGCAATATTTGTCTGGCGAACTGGAGCTGGAATTTAACCCGCAAGGCACATTGGCTGAGCGTATGCGGGCGGGCGGCGCTGGTATTCCCGGCTTCTATACCAAGACCGGCGTTGGCACGGTGATCGCGGACGGCAAGGAGCATAAGGACTTCAACGGCCAGACTTATATTCTGGAGCGCGGCATATTTGCTGATTTGTCCATCGTGAAGGCGTGGAAGGCTGATCCCTCAGGCAATCTGGTTTTCCGCAAGACGGCGCGCAATTTTAATCCGCCAGCCGCGACATGCGGAAAAGTATGCGTGGTGGAAGTGGAAGAGATTGTACCGCTTGGCTCGCTCGATCCGGATACCATTCATCTGCCGGGCATTTATGTCCATCGCATCATCAAGGGCGATCACGAAAAGCGCATCGAACAGCGAACCACCAGAAAGAGGGAGGCCGCGTAAATGGCTTGGGACCGGAACCAAATGGCCGCGCGGGCGGCACTCGAACTGCAAGATGGCTGGTATGTGAACCTTGGCATCGGTATACCGACGCTGGTGGCAAACTATATTCCGCAGGGCATCGAAGTGACGCTGCAATCTGAAAACGGGATGCTGGGCATGGGGCCGTTTCCGTTTGAGGGCGAGGAAGACGCCGACCTTATCAATGCCGGCAAGCAGACGATTACCGAACTGCCGCAGACGGCATTTTTCGATTCGGCACAGTCTTTTGCCATGATCCGTGGCGGCAAGATTGCCATGGCGATTTTGGGCGCGATGGAAGTGGCGGAAAACGGCGATCTTGCCAACTGGATGATCCCCGGCAAGCTGGTCAAAGGCATGGGCGGCGCGATGGATCTGGTCGCAGGCGTCGGCCGCGTTGTGGTGGTGATGGATCACACCTCCAAGCATGGAGAGAGCAAGGTTCTCAAAGCCTGCACATTGCCATTGACGGGCAAAGCGGTCGTCAACCGGATTATCACAAACCTTGGCGTGCTGGATGTTGTGCCGGGCGGGCTGAAGATTGTGGAATGCGCAGAGGGTGTGAGCGAAGCGGAACTGCGGGCGGCTACCGAGGCGACGATAGTCGTTTGATCCTGTCGCGGACGGCATTAAGGTGAATCATGAAACACATTGACCTTAACTCTGATCTTGGTGAGGGCTTCGGGCCTTGGGCTATGGGTGATGACAAGGCGTTGCTGTCCATTGTCACCAGCGCTAACATTGCTTGTGGCGGACATGCCAGCGATCCGGAAACTATGTATGAAACGCTCGTCGCGGCGCGCGAATGTGGCGTGGTGGCTGGTGCGCATCCGGGCTATGCCGACCGTGAGGGTTTTGGGCGGCGGATTATTCCGATGAGTGCGCCTGAAATTGAGCGCATGGTGGCTGCGCAAATCGGCTCACTGATGGGTGTCGCCGCGCTGGCAGGAACCAACATCGCCTATGTGAAACCGCATGGCGCACTGGCGAATTTGGCAGCGCAGGAGCGCAGCGTGGCGGACGCGATTGCGCGGGCTATCAAGGCCATATCGCCTGATCTCGCGGTGCTGGCCATTTCCGGGACACAGCTTGAGCCTGCCGCGCGGGCGCTGGGGCTGACAGTTTTCAGCGAGATTTTTGCTGACCGTGGCTATCTGTCATCCGGCCTTCTCGTGCCGCGCAGCCATGCGCAGGCGCTGATTAAGGACAGCGGTGAGGCGGCGGGGCGGCTGGTAGCATTCATGGAAACAGGGCTGATGCCGGTGATTGATGGCGTTCCCATACGGCTCGAGGCGCATTCGATTTGTGTGCATGGCGACAGTGCCGGTGCTGTGGCGATGGCGGCGGATGTTCGTGCGGCGCTAACCCAAGCTGGCATCACGCTTGCGCCGTTCATGAGCCATGCCGCATGACAGGCGCGGCTGATTTCCCGCGCTTTCAACCCGTTGGCGATAGCGCTGTGCTGGTGGAATTCGGCGAGGTGATTGGCGATGCGGCTTATGAAAATGTTATCAGGCTGGACGGGCTCTTGGCGCAGCACCCAATGTCCGGATTTGTCGAGGCTGTGCCTGCCTATGTCAGCCTGTTGGTGGCGTTTGATCCGCTGATTACTGACCACGGCGCGGTGACAAAGGCGCTGCAATCGCTGCTGCGCCGTGCATCGAGTGCACCCGTGAAAGGCGCGAGGCGCGAAGTTGAAATTTGCTACGATGGCGACTTTGCGCCCGATATGGTAGAGGTGATGCGCCTTACGGGGCTGGACCGCGAGGCGGTTATCGCCGCGCATTTGGAGGCACTTTACCGCGTCTATATGTATGGTTTCGCGCCGGGCTATGCCTATCTTGGCGGCACAGTGCCTGCCATTCAACTGCCGCGCAAGGCCAGCGCGGTGCGCGATGTGGCGGCGGGCAGCGTTATCATTGCGGGTCCACAATGCATCGTGACGACCTTGAAAATGCCGACCGGCTGGTGGGTTATCGGGCGCTCGCCGACGAAGATATTGCAAAGCGATGCAGCACGGCCATTTCTGTTTGATGTCGGCGATGAGATTATCTTCAAGCGCATTAGCCGTGCGCAATTTGATGTGAGCAAATAGCCCATGGCCAGCGCTCAATTTACTGTCGTTCACGCTGGTCCACATGTTTCCGTGCAGGATGGCGGACGCCTTGGCATGGCGCGGTTTGGCGTAACCGGTTCTGGCGCGATGGATCGTGGCGCGCTTAAATTTGCCAACGCCGCGCTCGGCAATCCGCTTGGGGCCTCAGTTATCGAAAT
Organism: Phyllobacteriaceae bacterium; assembly: GCA_043744175.1. Classification (GTDB taxonomy): domain Bacteria; phylum Pseudomonadota; class Alphaproteobacteria; order Rhizobiales; family Rhizobiaceae; genus JANMEX01. Next base: position 8,771 of record JAYTVD010000168.1, on the reverse strand, counting down.
ATCAATCGGCGGACTGACGCTGAAATGTACTGAAGGCAGTCTTACCTTTGCTGTCGCAGGCGGCGGGTTTGTCGTGACGATTGATGATGTGGTGCATCCTTCGTGGTGCGTGGCGACAATTCGCGCGGGCTCGACTTTGACAATTAGGCCGGGCCGCTGGGGAAGCTGGGCCTACCTGGCTTTCGCAGGCGATTTGCAATGCAAGACGTGGCTCGGCAGCGCATCCACCCATGGATCGTCCGGCTTTGGTGGAGGCATGATTGCGGCGCGGCAGGTGCTGACTGTTGAAAACGCCAAGGGTATTTCCCGCCCCGAAGGGGCAATCCCCTACCCGCCATCCCAAGAAATGCGCAGCTTTGTGCGTGTGATCTTAGGGCCGCAGGACAGGTTTTTCACGTCAGCGGCGCTAAGCGATTTTCAATCGCAGCGCTTCACACTGACAAATGCCTATGACCGCATGGGCGTGAGGCTCAGCGGGCCAGCGCTCTCGGTGAACGCTGCGCTTTCCATGCCATCGGAAGCTATCGTGCGCGGCTCAATACAAGTGGCGGGTGATGGCGTTGCGACGGTGCTTTTGGCCGATCATCAGACGACCGGAGGTTATCCCAAAATTGCAACTGTGCTTTCTGATGACCTTGATGGTTTCGCGCAATTGCGAAGTGGCGCATCAGTAAAATTTAGGGTGGTGACGCCGCAGTTTGCCAATGAGGCGAGGCGGGAGCGGCAAAAAGTGTTTGGCGATTATCTAAAATCGCTTGTTGACTAACCAAATCATGACTTTTCCTGCCGCTACTAACCCCACAAAAAACAAACCAAAACAGCCAAGAATATATTTGTGCATTGCAACAGAATATGAAACGTTGCTCGTGAAATTGTTGAGGGGCACAGCATATGGCAATCCATGCCGCGGTCACACATCTGACGCATTACAAGTATGACCGTCCGGTCATATTGGGGCCGCAGATCATCCGGCTGAGGCCCGCACCGCATAGCCGCACCCGTGTGATTTCGCATTCGCTTAAAGTTTCGCCTGCCAACCATTTCGTCAATTATCAGCAAGACCCCTATGGCAACTGGCTGGCCCGCTATGTGTTCCCAGACCCTGTTATGGAGCTAAAGATCGAGGTCGATCTGATTGCGGACATGACGGTATATAACCCGTTCGACTTTTTTGTTGAGGAGGCGGCTGAGGTCTGGCCGTTTGAATATGCCGAGGATATCCGGCCCGATTTGGTGATCTACCGCCAGCCTGAGCCGCTGGACCCCCTGCTCTCTTCATTTCTCGCCACAATCGACCGCAGCCCGCAGCGCACGGTGGACTTCGTCGTCGGGCTGAATGCTCGGTTGGCTGGCGAAGTCGGCTATATCATTCGCATGGAGCCGGGCGTGCAAACGCCGGAAGAAACACTGGGCAACGCCAAGGGCTCGTGCCGCGACACAAGCTGGTTGCTCGTGCAGATTTTGCGCCATCTTGGCTTTGCGGCGCGGTTTGTTTCCGGCTATCTCATTCAGTTGAAACCGGATTTAACGGCGCTGGATGGCCCCGCTGGAACCGACCATGATTTCACGGATTTGCACGCTTGGTGCGAGGTCTATCTGCCCGGTGCAGGCTGGATCGGGCTTGATCCGACGTCTGGCCTTTTGACAGGTGAAAGCCATGTGCCGCTGGCGGCAACGCCGCACTATCGCAATGCTGCGCCGATTTCAGGGTTGGCTTCATTTGCAGAAGTCTCTTTCGATTTTGATATGCGCGTGGACCGGATTGCCGAGCATCCGCGTATTACCAAGCCATTTTCCGAAGAGGCTTGGGACGCGCTGAATGTGCTGGGCCACCAGGTTGATGATGAGCTGAAAGCGGGAGACGTGCGCCTGACCATGGGCGGCGAGCCGACATTCGTCTCGATTGATGATTTTGAGGCCGAAGAATGGAACACGGATGCTGTTGGACCGACCAAGCGCGGGCTTGCTGATACGCTTATCCGCCGCTTACGCGATCGCTTCGCGCCGGGCGGGTTTCTGCACTATGGTCAGGGCAAATGGTATCCCGGTGAGACATTGCCGCGCTGGACATTTTCGCTCTATTGGCGGCGTGATGGCGCGCCGATCTGGGCCAATCCGGCGCTGATTGCCAGCGAGGCTTCGACCGATACGCCTACCAGCGATGATGCTCACAAAATGATGCTGACGCTGGCGGACGAGCTTGGCGTTGATGGTGAGTTTGTGGCTCCGGCTTTTGAAGACCCCGCGGAGTGGATTATCAAAGAGGGTAGCCTGCCCGAAAATGTGACGCCGCAGAATTCCAAGCTGAAAGACCCCGAGGAGCGGCACCGCATTGCCCGTGTGTTCGGGCGCGGGTTGACCGAACCATCTGGCTATATTTTGCCCGTGCAACGCTGGCAGTCAAAAGCGATGCCGGGTGTGCGCTGGCGTTCAGAAAAATGGGAAACACGGCGTGGCTATTTGTTCCTCGTGCCGGGCGATAGTCCGGTCGGCTATCGTCTGCCGCTGGGCACCCTGCCCTATATTCCGCCATCGTCTTATCCCTATGTAAACATCGCCGACCCGACCGTGCCCAAGGGCCCGCTGCCAACTTATCATGGTGCTGCGGAGGTTACTGAAGGCCCGACTGCTCGGCCACAGGCGACAGCATCATTCACCGCTTCCGAGGCCGGACAGGACCGGCGCGAGCAGAAGCTGGGCGAAGTTGGCGGCGAGGTTCGTACTGCCATCAGCATCGAAGCGCGTGATAATAAGCTGTGCGTATTTATGCCCCCTGTTGAAAAGCTGGAGGACTATCTGGAGCTGGTTGCGGCGGCGGAAGCGGCAGCGCAGAAATGCGGATTGCCCGTGCACATTGAAGGCTACGGCCCGCCGACTGACCCGCGCATGAATGTTATTCGCGTGGCTCCGGACCCCGGCGTTATCGAGGTGAATATTCACCCGGCAACAAGCTGGGATGATTGTGTGGAGATTACCCGCACAGTCTATGAAGAGGCGCGGCAAACGCGGCTTGGCGCTGAAAAATACATGATTGACGGCAAGCATACCGGCACGGGCGGTGGCAACCATGTGGTGGTTGGCGGCGCTACGCCGCTGGATAGCCCGTTCCTGCGCCGTCCGGATTTGCTGAAAAGTCTCATACTCTATTGGCAGCGGCATCCTTCGTTATCGTATCTATTTTCGGGATTGTTTATCGGGCCAACCAGTCAAGCGCCGCGTATCGACGAGGCGCGGCATGATGCGCTTTACGAACTTGAAATCGCGCTGGCGCAGATACCCTCTGACGGCGTTAGTCCCTTGCCTGTGCCGTGGTTGACGGACCGGCTGCTGCGCAATCTTATGACGGATGTGACTGGCAACACGCACCGCTCAGAAATTTGCATCGACAAGCTTTATTCGCCCGATGGACCTACCGGGCGGCTAGGCCTTGTTGAGTTTCGTGGCTTTGAGATGCCGCCGGACCCGCGCATGAGCCTTGCCCAGCAATTACTGATCCGCGCCATCATCGCTCGTCTCTGGAAGCAACCGCTTGAAGGCAAGCTGGTGCGTTGGGGAACGACGCTGCACGACCGCTTCATGTTGCAGCATTTTGTCTGGCAGGATTTTACGGATGTGCTGGATGATCTTGGCGCTCACGGTTTTGCCTTCCGCCGCGATTGGTTTGAAGCACAGTCTGAGTTCCGCTTTCCGTTCTGCGGCGAGGTGGAGTTTGAGGGCTGCAAACTGGAACTGCGCCAAGCGCTGGAGCCTTGGCATGTGCTGGGCGAAACCGGCGCGATTGGCGGCACGGTGCGCTATACGGATAGCTCGACCGAGCGGCTGCAGGCGCGGCTGACGACATCCAATCCGGAGCGCTATGTTGTGACGTGCAACGGGCGGCGGTTACCGCTGACGAAGGCAGCCAATGATGTGTCCGTTGCGGGTGTGCGCTATAAGGCTTGGCAGCCTTCCAGCGCGCTGCATCCTGTGCTGCCGGTGGATGCGCCGCTGGTGTTTGACGTGTTTGATACATGGACCGGCCGTGCGCTGGGCGGCTGTGTTTATCATGTTAAGCACCCTGGCGGGCGCAGCTATGATACTTTTCCTGTGAATGGCAACGAAGCTGAGGCGCGCAGGCTTGCGCGTTTCGAGCCTTACGGTCACACTCCCGGAAAATATGTGCCGCCGCAAGAAATGCCCAACGCGGAATTTCCGCTGACCTTGGATTTGCGACGGCCAGCGGGAATATAGGGATGCCAAGTCAGACCAACTCAAAACAAACGTCCGGCATCGGGCGGTTTCTGGCGCACTATCGCCCGAACCCCGGCGTGCCTGATGAGTTGGTCGATGCGCAGGGCAACATCCGCCCCATATGGCAAAATTTGATAGAGGCCGTTAGCGCCATGAAGCCTGCCGAGCGGGCCATTCGTTTTGCACGCGGGGATCAATATTTGCGCGATGGCGGGGTGTTTTATCGCCAGTACGGGCCGCGCGAGACCGTTGAGCGCGAATGGCCGATTAGCCATATGCCCGTGCTTTTGAATGAGGCCGAATGGGCGGAAATTTGCGCCGGACTAACCCAGCGCGCCGACCTTTTAGAACGTATCGCCGCTGATCTCTACGGCGAAAACACGTTGGTGCGCGATGGGCGGCTGCCAGCGCAGCTGGTTGCTGGAAATCCGGAATGGCTGCGCCCGATGGTTGGGCAAAAGCCGCGCTCAGGTAACTTTCTGGATTTTGTGGCGTTTGACATAGGGCGCGGCCCAAGCGGCAAATGGTGGGTGCTGGCGGACCGCACGCAAGCTCCGTCCGGCTCCGGCTTTGCGCTGGAAAACCGTATCGCGACATCACGCGTATTCGCCGAGCATTATGCCCGCGCTAACGTTCACAGGCTGGCGGGCTTCTTCCGTGAGTTTCGCGGTGCACTGCTGGATATGCGCGATATTGAAAATGGGCGGGTGGGCATTCTCACCCCCGGCCCGATGACGGATACTTATTTCGAGCACGCCTATATCGCGCGTTATCTTGGATTTATGCTGCTTGAGGGCGAAGATCTGACCGTGCGCGATGGGCGGGTGATGATCCGCACCGTTTCGGGATTGAAGCCCATCAGCGTTTTGTGGCGCAGACTTGATGCCCGCTGGGCAGACCCGCTGGAGTTGGACGAGAGCTCACAGATTGGCGCGGCAGGCTTGATGAGCGCCGTGCGGGCAGGCAATATTTCGCTGGTGAATGCCCTTGGCTCCGGTGTGCTGGAAACCCGCGCGCTGATGGCGTTTCTGCCGCGGCTTTGTAGTTGGCTGACGGGCAGTGAATTGTTAATGCCCAACGTTGCCACATGGTGGTGCGGCCATGCGGCTGAGCGGAACTTTGTCGCGGATAACTTCGAGCGCATGACCATTGGCAATGCCTTTTCCACCCAGCCGGGATTTGAAGACGAGTCACTCCTTAAAAGCGGCGAAACTGCCTATGCCGACATGAGCGCGCTACTCAATACGGACGGCGAGCGGCTGGTGGCGCAAGAGAAAGTTACGCTTTCCACCGCGCCCGCTTTTGAGGGCGATGCGATGGTGGCTCGCCCGATGACGCTGCGGGTTTTCATGGTGCGCACCAAAGGCGGCTGGACGGTGATGCCGGGTGGCTTTGCGCGTATCGGTATGGACATTGCCTCGTCTCACGTTGCCATGCAGCAAGGCGGACGGGCCGCTGACGTGTGGATTATCGGCAAGAAGCCGGTGGAGCGCGAGACCATGCTGCCGGTGGCGACCGAGACTTTCGTGCGCCAGCCACCCGGACTACTGCCCAGTCGTGCCGCTGATAATCTGTTCTGGCTTGGGCGCTATGTCGAGCGGGCGGAAGATATGATCCGCATTGTGCGGGCCTATCATGTGCGCCTTGCTGAGAACTTTGGTCATGACAATAAGCTGTTGGAATTGGCGGCGGAGTTTGCCGCGACTTTCGGCGCGGTACTGGAAGATGGCTTTCCTGAAAGCATTGGCCAGACCATATCTTACGCCTCTCGCGCCGCGGGCCGCGTGCGTGACCGGCTTTCCAATGATGGCTGGAACGCGCTGCAGGACTTGGCAAAAACCATCGCCGCCATGGAAGAAACCGCGCAGCCGGGCAGTGATACGGCGCGCGCGATGAGCGTCTTGCTGCGCAAGATTTCCGGCTTCTCTGGTCTTGTGCACGACAATATGTATCGTTTCACGGGTTGGCGCTTCCTTGCCATCGGGCGCTCGCTGGAGCGGGCCATATCGTTGACAAGTCTGCTTGGTAGCTTTGCCGACCCCGACGCGCCGGACGGCAGCCTCGACTTTGCCATTGAGGTGGCTGACAGCACCATGTCGCACAGGCGGCGCTACACCGTTGCGACCAACCGCGCGACGGTGGTTGATCTTATAGGGCTGGACCCGCTCAACCCGCGTTCGATTACCTATCAGATTGAAGCATTGGAATCCCATTTTGGTTTCCTGCCGCATGATGATGCCAGCGGGCAGATGTCACCGTTGCAAAAATCAGTTTTGAAAGTTCGCACCTCGCTTGCGCTGCATACGCCTGAAACGCTGGATACCAAGGCGCTTGCTGCGTTGGGCGGCGGCATAGCCGCGCTCACCGATGATCTCTACCAAGCGTATCTGAGGTGAGCCATGCAGTATGACATCCGCCTGCGCATCACCTATGACTATAACGCCCCGGTTCACGCAGGACGCCATGTGGCCCGCCTCATGCCGCTGGAAACGACTGGCGAGCAGCGCATGATTGCAGGGGCAATGTCTATCCGCCCGACGCCGCATGAGCATCTCACCCGCATTGATTTTTTCGGCAATCGCGTTGAGGAAATTGTGTTTGACGACAGCCACGAAGCCATTGTGTTTTCAATGACAGCCCGCGTGGATCGCCGCCGTTTGGAGGCGGAAGCGCCAGCGGCCAAGACGCTAGAGGCGTTGGCTCAAGACATTGCAGCCGTGGCCCAGCTTGACGGGCTATCGCCGCATCATTTCCGCAATGAAAGCGCACGGGTGAGCCTGCTGCCTGAGACGACTGAATTTGCCAAAGCGACGCTGACTTATGGGCAAAATTGCCGTGATACGGTTCGCGCTGTTGGCGAGGCTTTGCATAAATACATGACCTACGAGCCCGGCGTGACGGATGTGAATACACCCATGGCGGAAGCATTCGCTGGCCGCGAGGGGGTTTGTCAAGATTTCTCGCATATTATGATCGCGTGTCTTCGCGGCATTGGTATTCCGGCGGGCTATGTCAGCGGCGTGCTGCGCACCACCCCTCCCCCCGGCAAAGCCCGGCTGGAAGGGGCAGATGCAATGCACGCTTGGGTGATGGCATGGTGCGGGGCAGACGCCGGATGGCTGGAGTACGACCCGACTAATGCGACGTTTGCCGGGCTGGATCATGTGGTGATAGCGCGGGGCCGCGACTATGCCGACGTGGCGCCAATCAAAGGGTTGATGCGCACTTCCGGCGATCAAAAGAGTGCGCAGGCGGTGGATGTTATTCCTGTTCAAGCGGCCTAATTGCGGCTGGAATGGATAAGCTGGTGCACGAAATTCAGCTTGTTGAAGATTGTTTGCGACAGCACAAACGGATAAAAATCACGATTGCCGATGGAGCGGTTCACGGCATTTAGTGCCACCGTCAGCGGTATCCATTCATCATGCAATTGTCGGAAATCCATCTGCGCATATGGGTTTGTCGCTGGAAAAACTTTGGGATCAAGAACGCCATATTCTTGTGCAGTTTCCAGCCCGTCCACCATGTGGAAATAATGCGCCCAGGTTTCAGCAAAATCCTCCCACGGATGCGATGTCGCATAGGCGCTCACATAGGATTGCTCCCAAAATGCGGGGGCGCCATTGGCGTAATGGGCCTCCAGCGCCGCGCTGTAATCTGCGCGTTCATCACCAAACAGGTTGCGAAACTCCGCGCGGCGGGTGTCATCCGCAAGCAGCAAATCCCAGTAATAATGACCTACTTCGTGGCGGAAATGGCCAATCAAAGTGCGGTAAGGCTCGTTCATCGCTTTGCGGTGCGCTTCGCGCACGTCATCATCGGCTTCGCCAATATTGATGGTGATGAGGCCATTATGATGCCCTGTGAGCACCTTACCGTCAGCGCTACCTAGGGGTATGGTATCGGCCATAAACTCAAATATCAATGCGTTGACGCTGATGTTTTCGGCCTTTTGCAATAGCCCAAATTTTTGCAGCGAATAAAATAACATGCGCTTGGCATGTTCCAGCAACTCCCAGCGCTGGCGGTTTTCTGGGATATTCAAATCGGGAATAACGCGCGAATGTCGGCAGCTGATGCAGAGCGGATCACTGTTGTCAGTGGAAACCCAATTGCAGGCAATGGTTACCCTGTTGGCACAAGCGTGATAGAGGCCCGTATTGGCTTGCCATTCCGCGTTGCCAAATGACTTTGCGAGCATTTCATCGGAAGTAGCCGCATAGCCGAGTTCAAAACCACACGACAGGCAGACGGTATTTTCGAAATGAACATTGTTGCCACAATTTTGGCAGTTATAGAGACGCATGGGGTGATTTTCTGCTTGAGGTCAAATGTGCAAGTTATCAGACAACTTCGCTAAAGGACAAAAGTTCCGGATTTGTGACGGCTTTGAAAATCTGGTTGCAGTGGTGCCGGAAATCTAAATGGCGGACAGGGCGGGATTCGAACCCGCGGTACGCTATTAACGCACACACACTTTCCAGGCGTGCGCCTTCAACCACTCGGCCACCTGTCCACATTTCACAAGATGGCTGGTTGAG
>JAYTVD010000167.1:0-14464 GCA_043744175.1 Phyllobacteriaceae bacterium | reverse complement strand
GAATGGGCGTATAGCTCAGCGGGAGAGCACTACATTGACATTGTAGGGGTCACAGGTTCAATCCCTGTTACGCCCACCATTCGTTTCAAAGACTTAGCAGAAAACTGCATTGTCACCAAAAACTCCAGTAAGCAAAAATGCAGGATGAGGCGGGGTTGCACCTTTTCACGCGCCGCAGTTGGAAGCAGTGATCTTTTGATATGCCCAAGGCACTCAATCAGAACGACCACGCAATTAAGCTTTGCAGCCGCACGACATGGCTAAGCGCCGGAAATTCGGACATTGGGAATGTGATCTGATCCAGTTCCGTAAGAAGTGAGAGAATGCCAATATGGCATCGCTTATCGAGCGGATCAGTCGTTTCGCGTTATTCCTACGCAAAATAATCGTCAATCAAAGCCGATAATGGGCGGACTTGTGAAGATGCTGCGAGCCCTGCTTTTCACAGCGCGTCGTTCAATCACATTTGATTGCCGAACGGAATTTACGGACTAGTCCTGTTACGGAGACTTGGGTTGGTTTTCCGCAAAGCCATTGGCAAAAAGATACGATCAAAAACACCAACTGACGAGTACAAAATAGCTATCGAGAGAGGTTGCGTCTCTTACCTTTGGTGAGGCGGAATTACCGACATTTGCCATCATTAAGATGGGATGCGGCGCGAGTGCTCGGGATACAAACACAGGCAAAAATGTTCGGCCTCAAATTGCATATTAGCGTAAACTCACATTTCATAATTTGCCTTCGAAATAAGTGCCTTCCGGACTACTTCACGCCCGCCCCCATGGAGGAAAGCATCTTAATTACCGTCATGGCAATTGGCACCATCACGATCAACAGGCTAATTGGAAATAAAAACGTTGCCAGCGGGAATAGCATTTTCACTGGCAGCGCGTTGGCTTTTTCTTCCGCCCGCAGCAGTCGCGTATCTCTCATTTCTTTGCTGAATACGCGCAGTGCCTTCGTCACACTTGAGCCGAGTTCTTCAGATTGTCTGAACAGAATGGCCAGCGCACGGGCCTCTTCAATATTAAGCCTTTGAGAAAAATTCATTAACGCATCTCTTAGGCGCCTGCCGCCGCGTACTTCCAACATCATCACCGAAAGATGAATTCCGAAATCATGATGGGTCTTCAGAAACTCGCGTGATATCTTATCAATCGAGGCTTCGACACTTAATCCAGCATCGACACAAACAATGAGCATGTCCATAAAATCAGGAAATAGTTTTCGATAGGCGGTTTCGCGCTTGTTACCGAGATATTCAAGGAAAATATTCAGGACGATAAAATATACCGCAGCGGCAAAAAATGAAATCACAATCACCATTGTTTTCGATAGTGATGGAAAGAAGTTGAACAAAACAAATATCATTCCAACGACAATTCCAAACGTGCTAATCGCCCGAAATAAGCTATAAATAGAGAAAGCATTTTTTGACAAAAATCCTGCCCGCAATAGCCGCACTTTGATCGAATTTTTGTCTTTAACGTTGCGATCTACATCAAAAAAATTCTTAATATATTCAACGTCTTTACTATCAACATCCTTCAGATTGTTGAATTGGATATCGCCGGAAAAGGTGTCAGATCCATCTTGTATACTGTCAACGCGAGCGGAAACCGCTCGTTGCGACAGGACAGAACCAATAACAACGGTCGATACCAGCAATACGCCCATGAAAGTGGCTGCGAAAATTGCGATTTCCAACATTTGACGCGCCCCTAGATTTCAAAATTGACGATACGGCGCAATATCATCATGCCAAACAATAACATGAGCAATCCTGCAGTTAGGAAATGTGTCCCATACCCGCTTTGCCAAAGTGGATCAAAATAACGCGGCGAAATCGCAGAAATCATGAAATATAGCCCGAATGGAAATAGCAACATCACCCATGATGTCATTCTTCCTTCAGCCGAAATCGCTCGAATCTTCTGTTTCAGCAATGAGCGCCCGCGTAGAACATCGGCGAGATTACTGAGAATTTCACCCAGATTGCCGCCCGTTCCTTTTTGAACACTCAAACTAATGGCCAAGAGATTCAACTCTTCAGCACCAACGCGCTTGACCATATTGCGCACTGCAATGTCTATATCGGTGCCATAGGTCATTTCATCGTTCATGATGCCGAATTCGCTACCGATCGGGTCACTCATTTCTCGCGCGACCAGAGAAATTGACGTTGGAACCGGGTGACCAGCGGCAAGACTGCGAACCATGACATCTATCGCCATGGGCAGCTGTGCTACAAATTTCTTGATCCGAGCGCGACGTGCACGGGCAACAAGTAGTACGTACATCAAAATAGATATGAGCGCGGTGGCGGGTATGGTCAACAGAATTGAACGGGTAAAGTAGAAACACACAATAAAGACAATTGCAGGAACCATCAAGGCTATAAGCCTCGTCTTAGATCGCGCGATGACCAGCCCTGACTGAGAATAATATGTCCTCGCATGGTTGGCAATGTCGTCATATTGCGAATAGTTGACACCTCTTTCAGTGAGAATTTTGGTATAGGCTTTTTTCCTGTCAATTTCGCCCTCAAGCGCCCGCAGGCGGTCATTGATAAAGCTTGTAGATTGCCGTTTAGAAACCAACATCCGAATGAGCCAGTCAAAAAATACCAGCGCCGATACAAAAATTGCTGCATATATGATCAATATTGACATGATGGCGCCTTCAATATGTCAGCGGCCTGGCAGGATCAAAAATAGACAGGGGTACAGATATTCCCACCTCCATGATTTCCTCCAGGAACCTCGGGCGCAGGCCGGTTGCAAAATAATGCCCTTTTATTTTCCCGTTTTCGTCGAGACCGGCTTTCTTGTAGCCCATTATCTCCTGCATCTGGATAACGTCGTTTTCCATGCCGGTAATTTCGGTAATTGAGACCAGCTTTCGCGAGCCGTCGTGCATGCGCTCAACTTGTACAATCAGATGAACCGCAGACGCGATTTGGCTTCTTATGCTCATTTGCGACATTGGCATGCCAGCCATGCCGATCATTTGTTCCAGTCGCGAAATCGCATCCCGTGGGGTGTTGGCATGCACTGTACACATCGAGCCTTCATGCCCGGTATTCATTGCTTGAAGCATATCAAATGCTTCTTCCCCACGAACTTCGCCAACAATAATGCGATCTGGTCTCATGCGCAGAGCATTTTTAAGGAGCTCTCTTTGCCGGATTTCATTGCGCCCGTCCAAAGTCGGCGGCTTGGTTTCAAGTCGGCAGATGTGTGGCTGCTGCAGTTGCAATTCAGCAGCATCTTCGATTGTTATCAATCGTTCGCGATGCGAAATTTGCGACGACAAGGCGTTGAGCATAGTCGTTTTGCCCGAGCCCGTGCCGCCGGAAATGACCATGGACTTGCGCCCCTTGACCGCAGCATTGAGCAATATGCGCATCTGTTCAGCCATTGAATGACTTTTTACCAAAGATTCTAAGGTGAATGGGCGGCGCGAGAATTTGCGGATGGAGACCATTGGTCCATCCACAGTCACAGGACGAACAGCAACGTTTACGCGTGAGCCATCCGCGAGGCGGGCATCGACCAGCGGCGAGGATTCATCAACGCGGCGGCCGACTGCTGACACAATTTTATTGATTATGCGCGTCAGATGCTCTTCGTCCTTGAACCGCACATCGGTCAATTCCAACTGACCGCGCCGCTCAATATAGACCTGCTGATAGCTATTGACCAGGATATCGGCAATCGTGTCATCTTTCAGCAGTGGCTCCAGTGGACCCAAGCCGAGCATTTCATCGGTCGTGTCGCTGATCAAATCTTCCAGCTCGCGCGAATTTAACGGAAAATTCTTGAGCTTGATGAAGTCCCGAACCATCGGTTTGAGCTCATCATGCAGCTCTGTGCGATTGATGGTATCAAGAATGCCCAGATTTATTCTATCCAGCAGATACTTGTGCAACGCGACCCGGATTTCGATGGTTCCGTCATCTCGAAAGGAGCTGTCTCGCATCCCATCGGGCGTGTTTGCCCCTTGAAATACACCGTTTGCCATTGGTTGTTCGACTGCAACCGGAGATTCAGAAATCGGTCCTGGCAAAGGCGTTTGGTCAAGGTTGCCCTCAGGGCGGAAAAATCGTCCGAGAAATCGTTCTGACATTATAACTCCCTCGCCGTTTGTTCCGACATTTCAGTCGAGAACGATCACTTTTGCGCCGATCTCAATTCTTTGGTAAAAATCCATGACGTCTGCGTTTGTGAGACGAAAACATCCCGATGTCTGGTTGCCACCAATTCCCGCAGCATCATTGGTGCCGTGTATGCGAAACAGCGTGTCGGCCCCGCCGCGGTAAAGATAGATTGCCCGTGCGCCTAAGGGATTGAAAGGCCCCGGCGGGACAGAATCGGGCAAGGAGGGATCGCGCTGGCGCATTTCGGCTGGCGGTGTCCAGAAAGGCCATTCTTGTTTGGCCCCGACTTTCACCACGCCAGACCAACGGAACCCGTCGCGCCCGACTGAAATCGTGTAACGTCTGGCCTCAGTCATCGTTGAAACGAGATAGAGGAAACGCGCACGCGTATCGACAACAACAGTACCGGCCTTTTCCTTGTTGGGATAACTAACCATGACGGCGGTGCGCTGCCCTAGGTTTCGCGGCACTTTTGTATCGGCCAACAACACCTTCGGCCAGAACAGCGACAAACCGACGCCAGCCAGCATAGAGCGGCGCGTCATTGTTGCTGTGGCGTCATTAGAGTTCATCTTATGCCAAAGCTCCCGATTTAGATGCTTTGATGATTGCGGCAATTGTTGATCCGAACCGTGAACCGGCATTAACCTCGGAAGGCAATACACCACGGTTGACGGCTTCCGTCATCACGTCCGGCTCATCCGGCAAGAACTCAACCTTCGCAGCGCCGAAGATCTTTTCCACTTGCTTGCGGCCCGGTTCATTGCCAAAAAACTGCCGTTTGTGATGGTTGACCAATATCTGGATCCCGTCGGTCGATTTGCGCAGCCTGGCAGCGCGTTGATAGGAAAGCTTTGCCATCTCTAAGCCCGGCACAGTCGTGGTTGTCACGATATACACGGTGTTGACGCTGCTCAGCACATTGTCTTTCCATGTCGTCTCGTAGAAAGGGACATCGACAACCGTCTGGTCGTGTTGAAACGCCACCACGTCCAACATGCGCAACACCAGGTCACGGCCTTGGTTCAATATGCCGATTTCCGGCCTGTAAAACGAAAACAAAGACATGCCGCTCGCGTGGCGCTTGTTGATCAAATCAACAAATTCGACATCAACGCGGTCCGGATGGTCAAGAACCGTGTCCAAATTATATTCATTGGGCATATTCAGATAGGCGCTGCAGGATGCCTTGGAGAAATCAAGGTCAAACAGCGCGACTGCATTGCCGATCTTCTTGCGCCGCAAGGCATATTGATGCGCCATGGTTATAGCGACACTCGTACCGCCGCAGCCGCCACCGGTTGAGACGACTGCATGCACCTGCCCGCCCGCCGCCTTCACCTTCTTGGTATAGGCCAATATCGTTTCAATGAGTGAGCGCTTGACCACGGGTTTTTGCAGCCAGTCTGCGCCCTCCAGCCGGATCAATTGGCGCATCCGCTCGCTGGCAAGTGGATTGGAAAGGAAGATGATTGGCGTTCCCCGCGCCCTGTCACGGGCGGCCAAGAAATCCGCCTTGTCCAGCCAACTGCCATCGCCAACATCGACAATCGCAATCTCGTAATCATCACCGTCAAAGGTTTTGTCGGCAATGAAGGCGCCCATAGAGGTGCGAACAACATCAAACGCCGAGAGCGAAGAAAATACGGCACCAACAGTATCAAATGCGGCGTTGTCTTCCGTGACAACGAGGATGGTCGGCCGTGTTGAAGCATTTGCAGCTTTGTCGCGCCCGGGTTTATTAAAAAATGCCATGCTGTCAGGATCCTGAGGCGGTCTTGAGGTCTTCGGTCGTAGCTGTGACCGGAAAGGGAGGGAAGGTGATACCGGACATGCTAATAAACTTGCCGATGAACGGCAAATCAAGCGGCAAGTTAATCAGTTCCATGCGAAGTGTCACAACCGGACCATTGGGGCGTCCTTCATAGCCGAGGCCGTTATGCTGATAAGTTATGCGTAAGTTTGCAGCGGTGATTTTGGAGTCGAACCCTTGCATATAATCGACGATGCGTGTGAGCGCGGCGGCATTGCACGCGCCGTACCCCGCGCCGCAGCGGGAAACTCTAGTCGCATTTGGCACCACAACTGTCCCGCCAATTGCGGCATTAAAGGCAAAAACCGCATCGAAATCGGTCGTCAGCTTATCCGAAACAACCGCTTTTCTTACACCCAATTGTATGGCTTTGGCGGCCTGGTTCCACTGAAACATGCCATAGCTGAATTCGATTGCGGCAACGATCGTCAGGAGCATGATCGGAAAAACGATAAGCCCTTCGGTCATTGCAATGCCGCTTGTATTTTTCCAAAAGTGCCGGATGAGTTTCATATCTACCACCCGACTTTGCGCTGCGTATGCGCCATGGTCACGGTCAGCGCATCAATACCAATAAACCCGAACAAAGGTGAGGTTATCAACTGGTGCGTGGTTGTCGCGGTGACGGCGCTATCGGCTCCAAGCGCCGGATAGGTAAACACAATATTTGAAGTTCCGGCATCCCAGCCAGCCACCCGCAGCGCACCTGTGCCATCAATCGTTGCGTGATAGGCAAGGTTGCGGGCATAACTTTCGCAGGCCCCGACGCTCAAAGCGCCGGATGCAGTGGCGTGGCACCGCCCTACATACCGCGCCGCATCGCGCAGGCCAGTGTCAATCTGTTCACGCTCCCAAAGCACAGCGCCAAACTCCAGCACCCCGACCGACAGCAGCGTAATAAACGGCACAGCAAGAATGGCTTCGGTCATAACCACACCAGACTCGGACGAGGCGAACTTGCCAGTGAAGAATGAACGAAGACGCATCATCATCGCACCAACTCCGCTTCTTCACGCAAATAATCCTCAACAGTCCCGAGTCCGCCCTTGCCTGTCACATCGATAACTTCGAGAAATAGCGACTTGTTGGCGCCGTCCGTGGCAGGGCGTGTCATAAACATGCGGGCATAGGCCTCTGCAGGGAAATCCGCATTGCCGCCGCGAATTGTGCCGGAATTGGCATTGCAGTTCACCACGGCAGCGAACAGTTCCCTACGACCGGCTTTCGGGACGCTGGGAGACTTGTAGCAAACGCTTGCACCCGAACCGACAACCTTGTTCGCTTTTCCGGTTTCCTTGTTCGGGGCGGCGTCAGTCACGCGGTTGTTGGTAATCTCATACTGATAGACATCATAGCGCGAGGGCTTGTAGGTGCCCGATACCGCGGTGGTCGGCAGACTTGGCTTGTTGTTGGTGACAGCAGCTGGCGCGGTTGGCGCGGTATACGTGGCCACCGAAGGCGCGGTGGCGAGGTTGCCGTGGGAAATGTCCCAATATTTGTTCACGTCCCAACCATTGCTGGTCATCACGCCGCCCGGCAGCGTAACGGGGCTGCTACCGGCAGGGAAGCCCATTGCGTCTATCGTGCTTGTGTTTGGCGCCGTGTCTGCCCCTGTGCAATCGAACGTATATTTGGTGTTCACTCCGGAGCCTGTCTTCTTACTCGCCTGTCCCTTGCGCACATTCACATCTGGTGCATAGTCCGGGTTCCCGTCTTCATTTTTGAAAGAGCCGCCGTAAAGCCCCATACGGGTATTGATGCCGTTGATGGCCTGTCCGACATTCTTGCCGGGTTCGGTCTCCAACGTCGTCTTCTTGAAGCATACGCCTGACGCGCCCTTGCCAAGCGCCTCGCCGAGTACATTCGCGCCATTGCCATAAGTGCGCAGGAAGCCGAAATTACCCGGCCCGATCGTTGAACCGCCGTTGAGGTTAAGTTGTATCTCGCGGCCATAGAGAGACCCGTCAGAAAATGCGTCATTAATAGACTTACCCGCTGCCTCGAACGGGTTGCAAATGAATATGGGCGTGATGTCACACGCCGAAGCCGTATAAGTCGCGACAGCTTCCACATTGCTTACGCTGACCGTATCGCGTCCCATTCCGGGGATAGGAAACATAGTCGTAAGGCTTTGCGGCTTGGCGACAACCCACACATAGGCCGCGATATTGGACGCTGCGGTAGTGCCATCATTGGCGATGTAGCCGGTGATTGCTGTATTGTCACTCGCTGGCAAATCTGTGCTTGTGCCAGTACCCTTCGTCAAAAACCGCACTTCAACCGTGCTGCCCGCATCATTGCCTGACACATAAGTCACATTGGCACGACCTCCAAAATCCAGACCCGCGCCGCCGCCGCCGAACCATACTTGATTTTGGCTGAGCGCGGCTATGGCGGCTTTTGCGCGCGGGATGGCGTCGTTGCGGCCGTCGAGTTCGCGTGCGCCGGCCAGCGCCATGGCGTCAACGGCGTTTTGCGCATCCGTGTGGAGATTTGTAACGCGGGACGCGTCGATCACGAGAACGGCCATGCCGAGAATGAAGGGCAAGGCGATGAGGGTCAACGTCAGGGCATAAGCATCTTCATTGCGCCGCAATGAGAGTAATCTGGCTATCCAATGGCTTTTGGTTGCTTCAATCTTGCCCATATTATCGCCCTTCCCTATTCGCCCCCCGATGCGTTCCTTGTCCCTACTATTTTGCCGCCGGTGTCGCAGTTGGCGCGCCCGGCACCACCAAAACAACTTTCTTCTTCACCACTTCCGTGCCTAAGCGATCAATGTCCGTATCTTTGGCATTGGCAGGAAATGGATCAATGGTATGAAGCGCGATATTTCCCTCCAGCGCATTGCCTGCGCCAAGGGTCACGGAATCGCGGTGATTCATATAGTCTGCGCAGCCCGAAACTCCGGTCAGGATGGACAATGCCAAAATGGCGACACAACTATTTTTTGCTAATTGCATTGCCGTCTCCAAAGGGTAGATCAATAATGTGGCCATACGGCCCCGTAATGCCGCGACCCTCGCGGTAGGCGCGGATGGTATCCTTGTCCACTTCCATGAGGCCAAGCGCGAACAGTTCCACGTCGTCAGATGGCCGTGTGGTATCCAGCGGTGTGTTGACATTCTCGTCCGGGCTGGACGGACGCACCAAGCGCGGCGTCACGACGATAACCAGATCAGTCTCTTGCTTCTGGAAACTGGTCGAACGGAACAGCGCACCAAGCACCGGAACGCTGCCGAGCCACGGCACCTGCTTAATATCGCGTTCATTCACCGTTTGCAGCAAGCCAGCCATGGCAAAGCTTTGGCCATCACGCAGTTCCATCACGGTATCTGCCTTGCGGATAGTGAAGGCCGGATTTCCATTCACAATAACAGTGCGGTCCAGTTCTGAAACTTCTGTCTTGATGACCAGATTGATCCTGCCACGGTCCAGCACAGTCGGTGCAAATTCAAGCACGACGCCGTATGGCCGGTAGGTAATTTGCGATGTCAGCACGCCACCTGCGCCGGCGCTGGTCGAAGATATCGGCACTTCGCCGCCAACGGTGAAATGTGCCACCTCTCCGCTTAGTGTCGTCAAATTTGGCTGTGCTAAACGGCGGGCTAAACCTTTCTTTTCCAGCGCATCAATAATAACGTCAACGCTGACGCCTGCGCCTTGAAGCACTTGCGCTACGAGCGTACCAAAAGGCGCGTCACCCGAGTTAGTACGCTGTGGCGTCCCCGATGCGCCGAGGTAGGTCGTCGGCACTCCAGTTGTAGAATCGGCATTTATAGATATACCCGCGCCAGTTCCCAGAAGTGACGTGCCGCCTTGCACCCGCAAATTTACGCCTAGCTCGCGTCCTGCGGTGCGCTTAGCCTCGATCACCCGCACTTCCAGCGCCACCTGCTGTGCATCACCTACGGTTATGGCATTAATCACGGGCTCAGTTTGGTATTGCTGGGCAACTTCAAGCACATGCGCAAGTTCTACGGCGTCACGCACAGTGCCGGTCAGGCGGATTTTGTCGTTGACGTTGCTCACCGATATTTGCGCACCCGGCACGGCGGCCTTGATGGACGCGGCGACGCTATCAAAATTGGCTTTGACACGCACATCAATAACACCGAGCAGCATTTTGTCGGGGCCATAAAGCGAAACATTTGTCACGCCATTGGCCTTGCCTTGAATATAGAGCGACTGTTCCGAAAGCGGCACAACATCCGCCACATCCGGATTGCCGATCACAAGATCAGAAAATGGTTTGCTGGTGGTGATGGTCATCGTCGTGCCGGGTTGAAGCACAGCCTTGGATACGCTCCCTTGGCTCAGCGAGACTGTCAGCTTCTGCTGCGCCAGCGCTGGTGTGCTGGTCAGGCTGGTGGTGCAAAGTGCGAGCCCCAAGCAAGCACGAAACATCACGCGCAAATATGCATCATGACTTATGCAAGCAAAAGTCGTATTGCCTGAGTAGGAACGTGTTTGCGATACAGACTTCAAAACTGTTCCCCTACCCCAATCGGACGTACTTGATATTCAGTCCGGTTTCCATTTCTTGTCACACCCACCACAGACACCACATTCTTAGGCGGCTCCGGCGCAACGACGGGGGTCGGCTCCGGCAATTTTACCGCGGGCGCGGGCACGGTTTCCCGCACGATAATGGGCTTGCCAACGCTGTCGCCAACTTGACGCACCAGCTTCTCGATATTGGCGAGCCGCGCATCACCTTCAGCCTTACTCTGGGCGGCCAGCGCATCAAGTTCGGCCTTAGTCTGGGCGGCTGCCGCATCCTGTTCGGCCTTAGTCTGGGCGTCTGCCAGTGCCTTGGCGGCCGCGCCGCTATCAAGATCTGAAGCGTTTAATTGTCGGACATCTTCTACACCCGAAGACGCAATATTGCGCAGTGCCAGCGACAAAGTACCGACGCTGGAGGCCAGCGCCAGCTTCTGCGCCTCAGTGGTCGATACTTCAAAGGTCACTGTTTTTACTACAGATGGTTTATCGGAACGGTCATCAGCAGACTGATCTACTGCCAGAACCCGCACACCTTGAAGTAACACATCAATATAGGAAGTATTATTGCCGTCATTATCTTTGCGGTCACGCGTTAACATCACATCAACACGGTCGCCGGGAAGTACAAAACCGGCAACGCCAAGCACATCATTCACACGAATAGAAACCGCCTTCATATCCGGCCCGAGCGAGGCGGAAAGCGTGGCGCGCTGGCCTGGACCAGTAATCTTGGAGGTCAGTACCGGCTCATCTTTCTCAATAGCCGCCATTACATAGCGTTGCTTGCCAGTATCACCAATGACTTCATCAATAGTGCGAAACGCGCCTTCCGGCACGGTGGCAGCAGGCCAATCAATCACTTTAAGGCTGGTAGGCTCCACCAATTTGCCAAACCGCATCGGTTGCGCGGCAACAACGATGGTATTTTGCGCTTTTGGGGCAGTGCCGCCCTGTTGGCTCAATAAATCGCGCTGCCCAGTCAAATAGCTGCGCATACCAAACACTGCGATGAGCGCTAGTATTAAGGACACACCGAGCGATATCCAAGTAGTCGAGCGCATTGCTAACCCTATGTAATTAATAACATTCTTACACTAGACCGCTCGGTTGTCGCATAACAACCGAGCGAGCTTATAGCTGGCATAACTTATAAATTATTCAAATTCATCATGCTGGTGCAATGACTTTAGTCGTCCACCATGTACCCCATGAGGCCCACGCCGTAGCTAGATTGCCGCCGGCTGTAGTTACCGCCAAGATAACACCGCCGACCAGCATGCCCAATAGAATAAGATATTCAGTCAGCGCGATACCATCTTCTTCGCGGCCGAAAGCTGCAAGCATTTCAATCATCTTTTTCATGATTCACTCCATTACTTTGTTAATACTCTCAGCCGTAGAGAGCTCCCCCTGCGGCATGTCTAAATTAATAATCTGTTAACTAATATGAGTCAAGTTTTGACACGTCTTTATTGTGCCAAACTAGCGCTGTGGTTAATTTTGCAAGATTAAAAATGAGGCACGACTGCAAGAAAAATACGCACAATTGATAAATTACTATATAAATCAATGTGTTAGTGTATATTAGACTATTTTGCTATA
This sequence comes from Phyllobacteriaceae bacterium, assembly GCA_043744175.1. Taxonomy (GTDB): domain Bacteria; phylum Pseudomonadota; class Alphaproteobacteria; order Rhizobiales; family Rhizobiaceae; genus JANMEX01. Next base: position 2,381 of record JAYTVD010000167.1, on the reverse strand, counting down.
TAAAATAAATACAATAATTCACAAAGTTATTCTTGAAAAATATCAAGATTTATATTGTGGGCAGAACACAAGACCTCTATTTATCGTTGCAAAAATAAGCACGCGGTTACCGTTTAGACCCAAGTAAACGCTAATAAATGTTTTTGAAGAATAGGCTGTATCTCCACGTAGATAAAGTTGTGAAAAACAACCTAAATTTATTTACACTAAGTTGAATATTGTTTCATGACAATCAAACTTACACTGCAAAATTGCATAATAGGAATTTGGAAAAATGTTGCTGACAGTCAATTGGCAAATTGCTAGGTAAATGGGGCATCGAGGGGCAATAATGTATTATATAGCGCAAATAAGTCTGCTATCGGCGGCTATAGTGTTTGTTTTTGCGGCTTATAAAGACTTCACGACATGGAAAATACCCAACCGTTTGATCTTTCTCGCAGTCGGGCTTTACATTCCCTATGCGGTTTCATCGCAACTGGCAGCCTCACAAACGCTCGCCGCTCCCATCAGTGATCTCGCAGCCGCTGCACTATTGTTTGCTATTGGCTTCGGCTTTTGGGCGGCTAAGCTATTTGGCGCGGGCGATGCGAAGTTATTCTTCCCTATAGGGCTGTTTCTCGGCTGGCCGTTACTATTAGTCTTTGCATTAAACCTTGTGGTATTCGCCGTGATTATTTGGTTGGCACTAAAATGGCCGCTACCGCCAATCATCCGCACTACGGCTATTGGTATGCGGATCGACGAAATCCGTACGACCGGCAAAGTTCCCTACGGTGTAGTCATGGTAGCCGCGCTATTTGCCAGCTATATTATGGCACATTACGGGAATTAAATTTCTACAGGTGCAATAGAACGAACCGGGTGACGCATCGTCCAAATCATAGAGCGATGAATTTTGGCACAAGCATAAAAAATGATGAGCAACAGCGCACAATAACTTGGCTCTACACTTGATAGATTTGGTAAGTGGAACGCAAACTTGTTCGATTCCATAAAATTGGCATCTGCGCTCGCCGAAAATACTAATCTATTACTTAAGCCAGCAAAAACGACCAGCAACGCTGCATGAAAATAAGCAAAGCGGAAAAGACCCCAGGCCTTACTATTTGCGGCAGCAAATCCAGCGACACCTATAAGACCAAGCAAAATGGCGGCATAAACCGCACCAATCGACGCAAATAGTGAAGAAGCCTTATTAAACAAAGGCGAAATGCTCAAATATAGCTGCCAGCTCAGGGGATCTGAAGGACTAAGGCTAAGTTTAATCTTAAAAAGATAGTAAACTGCAAAGCCTAAAAATACACCGGCAGGAACAAAATTACTCACATTCAATAAACGCCGCATCGTCAAATCTCCATAAGAGCTTCGACGACTGTGCTAGGAAAACCTTTCCAAACTGTTTAATTCGCACCACAAATGACGCTAAAGACAATAAGTCTTGCGGAAATTATGTATTGCCAAGTGCTCAGCGGATTTTTTCGAACTTGATACTACCGTCTTCGGCAACAATCCTACGAAAAGCTTTCGATGCCGCAGGCAAAGGCTTTGGCGCTTGAATTGGCACAATATCTGCTGCGGCAATAGTTGAATTGCGCACACTAAGGCGCTTTGGACGCGGTGCTTTTGGTACGGATGGCGCATCCGTCACCATCTGTGGCAATGGTTGCAACTGCTGCGCAGTGGTTAATTGAGCTGGTATTTTCAGCATATCATTAGCAATATCGCCCAATTCCTTAACAATACCCTTAGTATCGGCGGGCAAAGCACTGACCTGAGTCTGCAGATAAGAAATGCGGCTATTGGTTTCATTGATTAGGTTTTGAATACCAAGGTTAGACTGGTCTAACTTTTCAGCGATTCTATTCTCGATGCTTCCAACGTGATTAACCTTGTCCATCAGTGACACAACTTCAAGCGTTGCGTTCAAGTTCCGGTAGGCTAAAACCGAGACTATAATTGCAGCCGACAATACCAATACATTGAACCCGAACAACTCGCGCGAACCTTGAACACTCCAAATCGAGGATTTAGGCGGAATACCACCAGGTGTCACAGTTACAGAGTGGATAGACGTGGATATCGCAAAGGCAGCGCCAATAAGTTCTTCCTGCCGCTTTTGAAGTGCGATATCTATTGCCGTTGTACTTACCTCATTGCTATCAAATGAGCCTATAGTTTCGTTCTCGTCTTCAGACAAATGCTGATCATTGAAATGCTGAGTATTAGTGGCATTTTCGACATGTATCGCCCGTCTGGGACGCGTGGGAGCAAACATTACCGGCGGCCAGTGAACCAACTGTTCTTGGCGAATAGTGGCCCAGTCCGCACGGGTCTTCACCACCATTGAGAGGGTGGGAAACACTTCTGGAGGAATGGCG
>JAYTVD010000166.1:0-4057 GCA_043744175.1 Phyllobacteriaceae bacterium | reverse complement strand
CCCAGAAGCTCGCAGCTGCTGCTGCTTGATAACGGGAACAGGATAGACAAATGGCCGACGCCTTTAACTTTGAACTGGTCTCACCGGAACGCCTGCTCTTTTCAGAGCAGGTGACCGCTGTGGTCGTTCCCGGCTCCGATGGTTATTTCACGGTTATGGCAAACCATGCGCCGATGATGACAACCATCCGTCCGGGTGTGGTTGAGGCTTCGCTGGCGGATGGCACAGCTAAACGCTTGTTCGTTCGTGGCGGGTTTGCGGATGTGTCGGCTTCCGGCTTCACGCTGCTGGCTGAGCTTGCCATGCCTGTTGAAGACCTCAATGCAGATATGATTGATACACAAATCAAGTCTGCCGATGAGGATTTGGCTGCCGCTATTGGCGATGCCAAGAAGCAAGCCGCGCTTCAACAACTAAATCAGCTGAAAGAATTGAAGTCTGCGCTTAGCTTGTAATTTGAACTGCATATGATTTTGAAAAACGGCGCCTCGGTGCCGTTTTTTTATGGGCTTAAGTCAAAGCCCGCGCCACCGCCGCCTTGGCATGAAGCGCTGTGGTATCAAATACTGGCAGTGATGAATTGGCCCCGCTTATTATCATCGTGATTTCGGTACAGCCAAGAATGACGGCCTCCGCACCTGATTTCTTCAGTTTGTCGATGATGGTGCAGTAGGCAGCTGCGGATTCTGACTTGGTGATGCCAAGGCACAGCTCTTCGTAGATGATGCGGTGGATGATATCGCGGTCGTCCAAGTCTGGCGTCATTACATCGAGGTTGAATTTGTCAATCAAACGGTCGCGGTAGAACTCTTGCTCCATGGTGAAACGTGTGCCGAGGAGCCCCACTTTCTTTACGCCCGCATTGACCAGCGCTTCGCCTGTAGGGTCTGCAATGTGCAAAATTTCGAGGCCGCTGGCCGCCTCAATTTCAGTGGCTACCTTGTGCATCGTATTGGTGGCGATCACCAGAAATTCTGCGCCACCTGCCTTTAATCCCTCTGCTGCCTTGCCCAATATTTCAGCGGTTCCCGACCAATCACCCGCATGTTGGCGTCGCTCTATGTCATGGAAATCTACGGAGTGAAGAAGAATGCTGGCGGAGTGCAGGCCACCTAATTTCGCGCGAACTTCTTCGTTTATCAGGCGGTAGTAGAGAGCCGTTGACTCCCAGCTCATACCGCCGAGAAGGCCAATCAGTTTCATGCCTTAGTTCCATCAAGATGGGCGAAGGCCGCTATTACCTCCTCATAGACTTTGCGCTTGAAAGAGACGATCAACTCCGGAAGTTCGTGCATTGGCTTCCACTCCCAGCTGTCAAATTCAGCCGTATGGCCACCGGGTGGGGGATTTATGGCGATCTCGCTTTCGTTGCCTTCGAAGCGAAAAGCAAACCAGCGTTGCGCCTGTCCGCGATATTTGCCCTTGAGCGCGATGCCCACAAGATGCGCGGGCAATTCGTAATTAATCCAATTGGGAGCCTCAGCAATGAGTGTCGCGGACTTGATACCGGTTTCCTCGTAAAGCTCGCGCACGGCGGCTTCTAAGGCTGTTTCGCCGCGGTCTATGCCGCCCTGCGGCATTTGCCAAAGCTTGTCATCAGCTTCTAATTCACCATTATCGACGGGAATACGGCGGCCTGCCCAGACGAGGCCATCCCTATTCAAAATCATCACGCCAACGCATGGCCGGTAGGGAAGGCTATCAGGGGGAATGGCTACGGCTTCGTGTTTGGACATGTTATTTCTCAGGATCTCTTGCCAATGCGGCAACGCCGACGATTTCTATGCCGCGCTTCTTTGCGCCAGCGGCCCACTCTGCAACGGCGTCTATCGTCACGTCAAAGCCGGTGCCGGTGCCGATTGCGGAACCGCGTGCGCGGGCTTCTGCTTCAAGGCGATCAAGCGCTTTCATGATTTCGTTTTTATCCTGCACTTGGTCGATGACCATATCGCCTTGGGCAAAAGGAGCCTTGCTGCTGGCAGCAAGCGTATCTGTTGCGCTGCGGGCGGATGTGCCATCATCCAAATACAGCAACCCGCGTGCACCAAGGTCCGCCATAACCGGCTCCATCGCGGCGGGGTCAGCTGTGAATTTTCCGCCGAGGTAATTCATCACGCCGGTATAGTTGGTGAAGCGCCCCATGGAATCATGAAGCACCTTGAGGTTGGCCTCCGTTCCCGCGTCGATCAATAGCGTGCCACGGCCGGGATCGACACGAGGATAGTCAAACGGCTCCATCGGCAACTGTAGGAGAATTTCGTGGCCCTTACGCCGTGCTGCCTGCGCCCAGCGCGAAAGCGAGTTGCCTTGGGGAGCAAAGCCGAGCGTAATTTCTGGAGCCAGTTTCTCAATGGCTGTCTGGGTGGACGTTTGTGAAATTCCCATGCCGCCGATGACAATGGCAACGCGCGCGCCGCGCGCGCCGGACCAAGCGCGGGCGTAAACATCGAACGGCCGTCTGCCATCGCTGGCGCGGATAGGAAGTTGCCCTTGCGCGGACTTTTCCACGAGATCGGGATCAGGAATATGAGCGACGCTCAGCGCTTGATTGACCTTGGACGGATCGGTCACACTAACCATACCGGGAAGCGCATTAGGGCTGGGGTTGACGTGGATAATCTTCGCGCCGCCGGCGGGTTGCGGTGGTGAGACCTGATCTTTGGCAGATTGTGCGAGGCTGGCTTCGGCTGCTTTCGCCTCTTCTTCTGCCGTCAGGGGTGGTTTTTGCACGGGGTCAACAGTGGATTTTTCCACTTTAGGCACTGGTGGTTGTTCTGGCTTGCTAAAGGGAATGCCATCGAAGGCAAAGAACGCGGCGCTGCCTGCTACCACTAAACCCAAAAGTACAGATACCATTTGTCCGCGCCCGAAACGGGGAGGGCGCGGCGCTTTCTTATTCTGGCCAAGCGGGCGGTCGAGATGATTGCTCACGAAAATACCGTTTGCCTGGAAGCTGAGAAGCTCATGCTATTTTCACCACGATGTTTTCAGAACGATCAATTCGGCAACGCTTTTGCAGGGTCCGGCGGGAAAGCCGGGTCTTTCACTTCGCCGCGCAATAGTTTCAAAGCTTCGGCTAGCTGAACATCGTCCTTCGGATCGGCAGGCACATAGGCACTTGAACCGGACCCGTCCGTACCTTCCAGCGCGCCCTTGATATGGCCCTTCAGATCGGACTCAGCGCTTTTCACATCAACGTCTTTGAACTTTTCAGGAAGCGGCTGCTCAAACTTGATGTCTGGAACGATGCCCTTGCCCTGAATGCTCTTGCCTGACGGTGTGTAGTAAAGCGCAGTGGTCAAACGCAGTGTTCCTGTGGTCTCACCAAGCGGGATGAGCGTTTGCACCGAGCCTTTGCCGAAGGAGGTTGTGCCGACAACAGTCGCGCGACGATGATCTTGCAACGCGCCAGCGACAATTTCGGAGGCACTGGCAGAGCCGCCATTGACCAGAACGATAAGTGGCAGGCCGTTAATAAGGTCGCCTTTTTCAGCGTCAAAGCGGGTGATGTTCTGCGGGTCACGGCCACGGGTGGAAACGACTTCGCCGCCATCAAGGAATGAATCGGAAACACTAACCGCTTGGTCAAGCAGACCGCCGGGATTGTTGCGCAAATCCAAGATGAAGCCCTTGAGCTTATCCTTTGGCACATCAGTTTGGATTTTCTTGATTGCGTTATCCAAGTCACCAAATGTCTGTTCGGTAAACGAGGTAATCTTCATATAGCCGACGTCATTTTCGACGCGGAATTTAACTGCCTTCACCTTGATGACATCACGAACGATGGTGAAGTCCATTGGCTTATCGGCGTGTTCGCGCAAGATTGTAAGCTTAATCGGTTCGTTGACCTTACCGCGCATTTTATCGACGGCTTCTTCAAGTGTAAGACCTTGAACGTCTGTGCCATCAATCTTGGAAATAAAATCACCTGAGCGGACACCGGCTTTGGCAGCTGGCGTGTCATCAATCGGCGTAATGACTTTGATGAGACCATTTTCCATGGTCACTTCAATGCCGAGGCCGCCAAACTCTCCGGAGGTTTGCACCTTCATGTCCT
>JAYTVD010000165.1:0-54066 GCA_043744175.1 Phyllobacteriaceae bacterium | reverse complement strand
TTCTTAGAGTCTGTGTCTATCGGGGATAAGCGGTTTCACCGCAATTGTCCAAAGAGTCGCCGTTATCAACAATAAGTGTCCCAGAACTTTGTGCAATTTCGTCTAATTGTGGAAAACCAAAAATTCCATTTGAAATCAAATACATCATAGCAACAAATTTAGGCAGTCTCTGTGGATAAAGATCTAACCAAACTTCAAACCTAAAGATTATTCCCGTAATCCACAGGCCGTTGACAACCTTGTTTCACTCGCTCCATCCTGTTGATAACTAGGCCATCTACACACAGGTGCCGCACGAGCCGGCCTTTGCTCCCACTTTATCCACAGCACTTCACAGGCATGCCAACAACTATCAATTCTCCCGAACCAGACCTCCGCCATACTTGCCATCCAAGGCAACCCGCGTTAGGTCGGAAGCCTAAGGACACCCCACTATGGTTACACTCATCCTCGCCTCCAAAAGCCCGTTTCGGAGCATGTTGCTGAAAAATGCCGGTGTGAGCTTTATCTCTGAAGCTGCGGATATTGATGAGCGGGCGATAGAAGAGCCGTTGCAAAATTCAGGCGTAACGCCAGAAGACATCGCGATGGTTTTGGCCGAGGCCAAGGCGCAAGATGTCAGTGCCCGCCACAAAGGTGCGCTAATTATAGGCTCGGACCAAACCCTGTCGCTTAATGATCGCGTGTTTCATAAGCCTGTTGACATGGAGGATGCGCGGCGACATCTCCTCGCCATGTCCGGCAAAACACATCAACTCAATAGTGCCGTAACTTTGGCCGTCGACGGTGAAACGGTCTGGCGGCATATCTCAGTTGCCCGCATGACAATGCGTGAGCTATCACCAGCATTCATAGGCCGCCATTTGGCGCGAGTTGGAAATAACGTGTTGTCGTCCGTCGGAGCCTATCAGTTTGAAGGCGAAGGTGTGCAGCTTTTTGACAAAATAGACGGCGACTATTTCACCATCGTCGGATTGCCGCTCTTGCCCTTGCTGAAAGAATTGCGTGCTCGAGGTGCCATTGATGCTTGATAGTCATCCCATCAAGGCCTTTGTTTGCGGCCACCCGATAGCCCATTCACGCTCGCCGCTCATCCACGGCTCATGGCTGAGACAATATAACATCAACGGCACTTACAACGCCATCGATGTCGCGCCAGACAATTTTCCAGCTTTCATTCAAGGCATAAAAGCCGGCAGTTTTGCGGGTGGAAATATCACAATTCCGCATAAGGAAACGGCCTTTCAGCTGGCTGACAACCGCAACGAAACCGCTGACCTCATCGGAGCGGTAAACACATTATGGATGGAAAATGGCGAGTTAAACGCCACCAACACTGACGCATATGGGTTTGCCGCTAATTTGGACGAACGCGCACTGGGCTGGGATAGTGAAAAATCAGCGCTGGTCATTGGGGCAGGCGGTGCATCTCGCGCCATCATTCACGCCTTGAAACAACGCGGCTTCACAGATATTCGCATTGCAAACCGGACAGAGGCGCGCGCCCGCGAACTTAAAGATCGATTTGGTACCGGAATTACCGCTCACGAGTTTTCCGCGATAAATGAATTGGCAACTGATGCCAGTCTTATCGTCAACACCACCTCGCTTGGCCTGAAGGGTGAAGGCGAGATAGCTTTGGATATGACTAAGGTGAACGCCAACGCTTTGATTACTGATATTGTCTATGTGCCGTTGATGACGCCGTTTCTTATTGCCGCCCGACAAGCGGGTCTAAAAGTGGCTGACGGTCTGGGCATGTTGCTGCACCAAGCGGTACCGGGGTTTGAGAAGTGGTTTGGCGTGAGACCACAAGTCACCGCCGAACTGCGTGAACTTATCATTGTCGACATGGCCAAACCCAAATGATTATTCTTGGTCTCACGGGTTCAATTGGCATGGGCAAATCCACAACATTGAAAATGTTTGCGGACGAGGGCTTCCCCACCTATTCCGCCGATGACGCCGTACATGAGCTTTACCGCGGCAAGGCAGTGCCATTAATTGAAAGCGCCTTTCCAGGTGTTACGATGGATGGTCAAGTTGATCGCGCCAAATTGAGTGCAGCCGTGGTGGGAAAGCCCGAAGCGCTTAAGAGACTGGAAGCCATTGTCCATCCACTGGTGCGCCAAGCGGAGTTAGAATTCGTCAGCAAGGCGAGAGCCGAAGGCGCGAAACTCATTGTGCTTGATATCCCGCTTCTCTTTGAAACGGACGGCAAACAGCGTGTTGACGCTACTTTGGTCGTTAGCGCCCCGCGTGAAATTCAACGTGCCCGTGTTTTGGCCCGCCCCGGCATGACGCCGCAAAAACTGGATGCCATACTCGCCCGCCAAATGCCCGATGCTGACAAGCGCCGCCTCGCGGATTATATCATTGATACAGGTGAAGACCTAGGCACGGTACGCCAGCACGTCAAAGCCCTGATCGCTAAACTATTGCAAACTCCGAAAGCAAAACCCGCTGATGCGTGAAATAATTTTCGATACGGAAACCACCGGTCTGGATAACAAAAGCGACCGCGTGATCGAAATCGGCGCCGTGGAGCTGGTCAATCGCTTTTCGACGGGCCGCACGTTCCACGTCTATATCAATCCGCAAGGCCGTGATATTCACCCAGATGCCCAGCGCGTTCACGGCATTTCAGCGGCGGACTTGGCCGGCAAGCCGGTGTTCGGCGATATTGCGGAAGACTTCTCCGTTTTTATTGAAGGCGCAAAACTCATTGCGCATAACGCGTCCTTCGATATTGAATTCATCAACAATGAATTTGCGCGGATTGATTTGCCGCCGATCACTAATGACCGCGTGATTGACACCTTGCAGCTGGCGCGACGCAAACACCCGATGGGTCCGAACAGTCTAGACGCCCTATGCAAACGCTATGGCATCGACAATAGTCACCGCACGCTGCATGGCGCGTTGCTGGATAGCGAATTGCTGGCTGAAGTTTATCTCGAACTCATGGGTGGACGTCAGGCAGCGCTGGGCCTATCAGCAGCGGAAACGGAAAAAATCGCCACCCGCGACTTGCCACAGGCTGTGATTCACGTGAAACCACGACCCGCCGCACTGCCACTACGCCTCACCGATGAGGAAACCGAAGCTCACGCGGCCTTGGTCAAAAAACTTGGTGATCAAGCCATTTGGCGCAAAATTTCGGGATACACCGGATAACAAAAAAGGCCCGCGCAATGCACGGGCCCTCTTCAGTAAATTAGTCGCCAATCTTAGTTTGCGGCAACTTTGGCTTTCGCCTGCTCTTCAGCAAGGCGCTGTTGGAACATGCCAGCGAAATCAATCGGATCGATCATCAGCGGCGGGAAGCCGCCGTTGCGTGTGGCTTCTGTCACGATCTGACGGGCAAACGGGAAAATCAAACGAGGGCATTCGATGAAGAGCAAGGGCAAAACATGCTCTTGCGGAAAATGCTCAAGACGGAAAACACCGCCATAAGTCAGTTCGCAATGAAACAAAACGTCCTTGCCGTCTGTCGCCTTGGCATCCAATGCCAACACAACGTCAAAATCAGTTTCGGAAAGCGGATTGGCGTTCACATTAACGTTGATATTAATGTTCGGGGCCTTCTCGCGCGGGCGCAATGATAGCGGTGCGCCTGGGCTTTCGAACGATAGATCCTTCAAATATTGTGCCAAAATATTCAGTGACGGTGCAGCGCCATTGCCTGCTTTATCTTCAGTGGCCATAAAAACTTCCTCTCCTGACGTCGCAAAACAATCCGCGCGTCTAAATTATCGGGCTGGTCGCTAGCATGAAGTGTGCAAGCTGGCAACAATCGCAAAGGCTCAAGACGTCAGTTCTTATCTGACGGTAAGCGCCATGGCGAACTGCCATTGCCGTTTCGTAAGTCATCTTCTGTATGCTGGTATTCGCTCGCATCTAAATCTACAACGCCATCGCGCCGCTGCCGCGCACCAGCACGAACAACGGTCATGTTACGCCCCAAATAGGAGCGCAAAAAGCTGCGCACCTGCGGGATGAATAGCAAAATGCCCAAAACATCGCTGATAAACCCGGGGATCATCAAAAGCACACCGCCAAAGGCGATCATCGCGCCGTCAGCCATTTCTTTCTCAGGCATCCGCCCGGCGTTGATCTCGCTGCGCATCCGCGTCAACAAGGCAAAGCCTTGAAAGCGAAGCAACATCGCGCCCAAAATACCCGTACCGATAATCAGCCCGATGGTCGCAAAAACGCCAATGGAACTGCCAACCATAATAAGTACGGCGATCTCCAATAATGGGTAGGCGAGAATGAGGATGGGAAGAAAGCCCACTTTTTATCCACTTTTCAATTTTGTATGATCGTAAAAACACAACTTATTTAACCGATATGGTGATGAAAAAGCCCAATGTCGAGTCTTTGGTGTAATCTGAATACAATGTGGGTTTGAATGATGACCTATTGCGGACTATATCATTCGTGAAGCGCTGCGTTACGTGGCGAAAATACGGAAAGCGAACATGCAATATCTTGATTTCGGCACGCTGATTTTCATCGTCGCGGCGGCGGTTGTTTTCTATCAACTGCGCAATGTCTTGGGCAAACGCACGGGCAATGAGAAAACACCGTTTGACCCCTATGCCGGTTCGCGCCGCGAAAAAATTGATGGAGCGGTCACAGAGGGCAATGTCATCACCTTGCCAAAGCGCAAGGCGGATGGCGAAAAGGACTACACCGCCATCGACGCCGCCACCAAGCCGGGCACGGACGCCAACATCGGTTTGCGCGCGCTCAAAGACAGCGACCCGTCGTTTGATCCGGATGGCTTTATCAATGGCGCTAAAATGGCCTACGAAATGATCGTCACGGCCTATGCCGACGGCGACCGCAAGGCACTGAAAGGCCTATTGTCGAAAGACGTGTTTGATGGCTTTTCGTCCGCCATTGATGAGCGCGAAATGCGCGGCGAAAAAGTCCAATCATCCTTTGTCGGCATATCCAAGGCCGATATCTCAGATGCGGAAGTGAAAGGCACAGAAGGCCAAATCACGCTAAAGCTGGTCAGTCAGCTAATCTCCGCCACTCTTGATAAGGACGGCAAGGTTATTGACGGTGATAAGGAAGCCGTCACCGAGGTCAAAGACGTCTGGACGTTCGCCCGTGACACTCGCTCGCGCGATCCGAACTGGAAGCTGGTTGCCACCGAAGCTGAAGAGTGAGCGATGCTGTCAATAGTTTCAAAGGCCGTCAGTTTTGATGCGCTGCCTTGCTGGCATGACGACGATCATCTGACTGCGTTTCAGGCCTTCTGCCGTTCGGCAAAACAAGCCTGCATAAAACCCTATCGCGACGGAGCCATACCCTTCGCCGCGTTCAAGCCTTCGTTTGATGCAGCGTTGGTGGCCTCCATCGCAGACAATGAATCCGCCACGCGCTTTTTCGAAACACATTTCACGTCCGCACTCTTGAAGCCGGATGATGACGCTTCAGGCCTTGTCACTGGCTTTTACGAACCAATCGTCGAAGGCTCGCGCACCAAAACCGATGCGTTTCCCGTCCCGCTTTACCGGATGCCCGATGACTTAATTGAGCTGGATGACACATCACGCCCGCAGGGGTTCGATCCGTCCTTCCGCTTTGCCCGCAAAACTGCCTATGGCATCGACGAATATCCAGATCGCGGTGCCATTGAGCGCGGCTATCTGGCGGGCAGGGGCTTGGAGTTGGTTTATGTCGCCGACAAAATCGAGGCGTTTTTCATCCATGTGCAAGGCGCAGCGCGGATAAAATTCGCCGATGGTTCATCCATGGGCGTCACCTATTCGGCTAAGTCCGGTCACCCATTTTCGGGCCCGGGCCGCATCCTGATTGATCGCGGTGATATTTTGGAACGCGACATTTCTATGCAATCCATCCGTGGCTGGCTAAAGGCCAATCCGGATGCCCAAGACGAATTACTCTGGCAGAACCGCTCATTCATCTTCTTCAAAGAAAGCCCTGTTGAGGATGAAGCACTGGGTCCGGTCGCCGCAGCAAAAGTGCAGCTCACGCCCGGCCGCTCGATGGCCGTGGACCGTCTCAAACATGTCTTTGGCGCGGCGTTTTACGTCGTCGCGCCGAAGGTGAATTTCGGCGACGGTAAGCCATTCCAGCGCTTAATGATTGCGCAAGACACCGGCTCCGCCATTCTTGGTAATGCGCGCGGCGATTTGTTCACAGGTTCCGGTTTCGACGCCGGCAATATCGCAGGCAAAATCAAAGCCGAAGCGGATTTCTATCTCTTGTTACCCAAAGCGCTGGCGGCGCAAATCTGATGAAGCCCGGCAAAGACATAATGGTCTCACATGAGGACCGGATATTATGGGAGCGCGTGGTGCGCTCGACCGTGCCAATGAAAGGCAAGAGCTTTGCCGACTTCTTGGATATTGAGGAGGAGCCGCCCCAAGCTGTTCTAATGTCTGAAATCGGCTTGCCGGCCAAGCCCGCTCATCCCCAAACTGCCAAACCAAAATCACCGGCACTGCCGGTCAAACTCGATCTGCCCACCCATCGGAAAATCTCCAAGGGTAAGCTCGATCTCGGGGGCCGCATTGATTTGCATGGTCTCACCCAAGGCGAGGCGCATACGCTGCTGCAGGCCTTCCTCCACCGCGCCCATGCTGACGGCCTGCGCCATGTGCTGGTCATCACCGGCAAGGGGTCTTCGCTCGGCTCAGATGGCGTGCTGCGCAACGCCGTCCCCAACTGGTTTGCCACGCCCCAATTCAGACCTTACGTCAGCGCCTACGAGGATGCCGCGCGGCATCACGGCGGCGGCGGCGCTCTTTATGTGCGCTTGAAACGCCAAAACGAAGTGCGCCCCAAATGACGCCGTTTGGGCAAAAGCTCCGTGATATGCGCGAGAGCCGCGGCATCAACCAGCGCGACTTGGCTGCCGAACTTCACGTCTCGCCCGCCTATTTGTCGGCCCTTGAACACGGCCACCGCACCAGCCCGACATTTCAATTCGTTCAGCGCGTGATCGGCTATTTCAACATTATTTGGGATGAGGCCGAAGAGCTGCAACGGCTGGCTTCGCTCTCTAAGCCACGCGTGGTGGTGGATACCTCCGGCCTTGATCCCGCCGCCACGGAACTGGCAAACCTGCTGGCTCGCACAGTCGCCGACTTAGACCGCGACACGCTTCAAAAGATGACAGCACTAATTAGCGAGCGCGTTAAAACAACGCCTTAAGATCGGCGATTTTATCGTTCACCAGCCAGCCATAGTAATTTTCTTCCGGCACTTTTTCTGGCTCACCTGCGGCCTTGCGACGATCATTCTCAGCCTTTAGCGCAGACGCTCGCGCTTCCGGATCACCCAGATTATAAAGCGTCGCAGTCAGGCCCGGATTGTTAGAAATATCAAATCCGGCAATCTTTTTATACGCCTCAATGGAATTCTGTATGGTCGCCGCCATGTAAGGCAACGTCAAATCGGGGTCCATAATCGTGTTATAAACTTCCTTGGCATTCTTCACATCAAGCGTGGGCAAGCCAGAAACCGAATGCACCCGGTCCGTCATTTGCAGCGCCGTTAGCGGGTTCAATTGGCCAAGACCGAATGTTTGTCCGGCATAAAATGGCTGGAAGAACACCGCGCTGAAACGATTGTCCGGAAATTCCGTATCGCCAATAGTCTTGCCACGGAAACTTGCGTTCCAAACCCGCTCACGGCAGGTCCACAGGGGTTCAGAGCCGGTCAGTGTGTTGCACTTTTCAAATTCAGGCCGCGCCACGAAATCAGAGACGGATTCGCCATCATTTTCAAACACAATATCTGAGGCCACATAGGCCAACGCTTTAACATAGTATGTCTGCAAGCGGTCATAGGCGTTCACGTTATAGGTATGCTCACCGACAATTGCGCCAACCATATGAAGTGGTGAAATGCCATATTGCGAGGCGATTGTCTTAATCTTAGCGCGCAAATCCGCATCAGTCTTCAAGAGATCGAGAACCTTTTGGTACTTGGCCTCAAAACTCGATTTGGTTGCTGCTGTGCGTTTGGTCGAGGCAAACGGAATATCCGGCTGTTCAGGGAAATGATTGCCTTCCGGCACAACAGTGTCTGCCTGTGCCATACTGGAACAAAGCCACAGCGCCGCTGCCGAGATTAAAATATGCCTGAATTTCATAAACCAAACCCCTAGAGCATTTCCAAGCTTGATGGAACATCAAGCGGCTAAGGAAAATGCGACAAAACAGAGACTTAGAACAAAATGTCGAATCCGAAAAAGCCCATTTTGCTCCAGAGAGGAAGCCGTCCTTAGCTTTAGAACGGGCTTCAACTCAAGTGGTTTTCAGGTCACATGTGGCAATATTCAGGCGGTTTACAAAATGAAGCGCGAAAGATCGGTGTTCTTGGAGAGTGCCCCGACATGTTCCTTCACATAGTCCGCATCAATTTTGAACGCCGTGCCATTTTTGTCCGGCGCATCATAGGATATTTCATCCAACACCCGCTCCATAACAGTCTGCAAGCGCCGCGCGCCGATGTTTTCAACGGTGGAATTGAGGTCAACAGCAATATCCGCCAACCCGTCCAGCGCTTCATCGGTAAATTCCAGCGCCACGCCTTCCGTACCCATCAAGGCGATATATTGCTTGATAAGGCTGGCCTCAGTCTCGGTCAAAATCCGGCGCATGTCTTCACGAGACAAGGCAGATAGCTCAACACGGATAGGCAAGCGGCCTTGCAACTCCGGCAACAAATCAGAAGGCTTGGCCACATGAAATGCGCCAGAGGCAATGAACAAAATATGGTCGGTCTTCACCGGCCCATATTTGGTCGAAACCGTCGTACCTTCGATAAGCGGCAGCAAATCGCGCTGCACGCCCTCACGAGAAACCCCAGCACCAGATCCGCCGTCACGGGCGCAAATCTTGTCAATTTCATCAAGGAATACAATGCCATTATCTTCCGTGGCCTGCACCGCTTCGCGGTTAATCTGGTCCATATCGATCAGCTTGTCACTCTCGTCGTTCACCAAGAAATCGTAAGACTTTTTCACCGTTGTTTTGATGGTTTTGGTGCGCCCGCCCATCGCCTTGCCCAGCATATCCGACAGGTTAATCATACCGATGCCAGAGCCGCCCATGCCGGGAACTTCAAATGAAGGCTGGCCGCTATCGGCCACTTCAATTTCG
The DNA here is from genome assembly GCA_043744175.1 of Phyllobacteriaceae bacterium. Taxonomy (GTDB): domain Bacteria; phylum Pseudomonadota; class Alphaproteobacteria; order Rhizobiales; family Rhizobiaceae; genus JANMEX01. The sequence continues at coordinate 44,914 of JAYTVD010000165.1, read as the reverse complement.
ATGTCCTTATCGTCCAATTCGCCATCGCGCAGCTTTTTGCGAAACGAATCGCGTGTCGCAGGGCTAGCCGTCTTGCCCACCAGCGCTTCCAGAACGCGCTCCTCGGCATTCACATGGGCTTTTGCCTTCACATCCTCGCGCCGTTTGGTGCGGATAAGCACAATGCCAGCCTCCACCAAATCACGGATAATCTGTTCCACATCGCGGCCCACATAGCCCACTTCGGTAAACTTCGTTGCCTCAACCTTGATAAACGGCGCACCTGCCAGCTTTGCCAAACGCCGCGAGATTTCCGTCTTGCCCACGCCGGTGGGTCCAATCATGAGGATATTCTTCGGCATAACCTCTTCGCGCATCTGGCCATCCAGTTGCTGACGACGCCAGCGATTGCGCAGCGCGATAGCCACGGCACGCTTGGCATCCTTCTGGCCAATAATGTGGCGGTCTAATTCAGAAACAATTTCGCGGGGGGAGAAAGTGGTCATTCAAATCTCTTCTTCAAATTCATCAGGGTTCGGATTATCCAGAGCCATCATCAGCGCCGGACCATATTGTGATTCACGTGTGTCAAAGGCGGAGAACCCGGCCTTCTCGTAGCTGGCAATTGCCGCCTTATTGTTCGGATTTGGGTCGATAATCAGTCGCACTGCGCCTTCCTCAAACAGCATCTCGGAGAGGCCGAGCAAAATCTCTGTGCCTAGGCCCTTGTTCAAATCCGCCGCATCGCCAATCGATATATCAATGCCAATCGTGCCGAATGGCTGGTCCTGATAAGGATGCTCATCTTCCATGTGCGGGTCATAAGTCTGCACATAAGCCACAGGCTTATCGTCCAATTCAACGATCATCGGTTCAACAGAATCTGAATCTAAATTGGCGGCAATCTCTGCCAACTCTGCCTCAGTCTCACCCCACCAGTCCTGCCAGTGCGGCGAGGCAATCCATTTTTTCAGCAGGGCCAAGTCCTTGGGCGTTACCGCGCGGAATGTAATCTCACTCATGTCCAGCTTTCAAATCTTTATTGGCGGCAAGCGCTTTAATAGTGAGGCGGGCAAAGTCTTGCTCACCACCACATGGCGAATATGCTGCCAGCCCGCGCCAAACATTATCACCAAGGCCCCAACACTAACCAGCACCAAAGCAATCGGCGGAATGCCCGCGCTTTGCGCTGTGTGGCCAACAAGGTTTTGCACGCCCAATGTTCCGAAATAGCCCAGAGTCGGCACCAAAAGCGAGCGCCTGTCTATCGCCAGCGCCACATAGGTGAAGACGGCAATCAATACCACCAGCCCGATAACAGCATCAAAACCCGGCGCAATACTAGCGCCGCCAAGCGATTGCCCCGTCGCCATAATAAACAGCGGATGCACCAGCATCGGCGCGGAAACCACATGGAGCCAAAACGCACAATCCGACCAGACAGTGCGCCGCTCGCGGTCATGCAGGTCCAGCTTCACCGCAATGCCAAACACGATCAGTCCGCAAATCAGCGGCATATAGAGCGCGTTGCGCAACACTGACGGAAGTTGGTCAGCCATCGGCACAGCCACAGTGCCGGCAATCACGCCGTCGTAAAGAAACAGTCCGGTTTGAATGAAGGCAAACCCCGTCAGCGCCAGCGCAATAATCGCCGCCAGCACGGGAACGCGAAACCGCCAGAAATAGGCCACAGCCACGCCAACAAACGCCGCTGTGCCCGCCAGTGATAGCCAACCCGCCGTGCCGCGCAGGCTGAAAATCGCCAGTGGATTAGCTTGCAGCGCCGCCACATCCACTTGGCTGCCAACACCCAGCCACACGAAATAGCCGGCACAGCCCATAAACAGCACCGCCAGCACAGTGGATGAAAGCCGCATCCGCCTTTGCCGTGTCACAATCTCAGCAATCACTAAAATCGACAGCGCCGCAATGCCCACAATCGGGCTTGGCCCATTGCTGAAGACGGAGGAAAGCGCAAACGTCGCCCCCGCCAAGAACAGCAGAATACCAATCGTCACAAATATATCATTGCCGCCGCCCACCAGCCGCAACTCTTCGTCCGGCGTTTCAACCGCCTCAATAGAGTCGGGCTGGCTCAGCTTCAGTAGCGCATCGCGCTGCGCTGCCGTGATGATTTTGCGGCTGACGGCAGTCTCAATATCGCGCGGCGAAAGCATCAAGCTTTCTTGTCAGACAATAGTTTCGGAGCCGAATCAGTATCCAAACTTTCGATAACAAGCTGATGATTGGTATAAACGCAGATATCAGCCGCAATATTCATTGCCGTCTTGGCGATTTCCTCAGCATTCTTATCGCTGTCAATCAACGCTCGGGCCGCAGCCAGCGCATAATTGCCACCAGAGCCAATCGCCATCACACCATATTCCGGCTCCAGCACATCGCCATTGCCGGTTAAGCCCAGCGTCACGCTTTTGTCGGCCACAATCATCATGGCCTCTAGGCGGCGCAAATAGCGATCCGTGCGCCAATCTTTAGCCAGCTCAACGCAGGCGCGGGTTAATTGCCCGGGATATTGCTCAATCTTGGTCTCAAGCCGCTCTAACAGCGTAAACGCATCCGCCGTCGCCCCGGCAAATCCGGCAATCACCGTGCCGTTGCCCAGCGTGCGCACCTTGCGGGCATTGCCCTTCATCACAGTCTGTCCCAGCGAAACCTGCCCGTCCCCGGCAATCACCACCTTGTTGCCTTTGCGAATGCTCACAATCGTTGTCATCTATTCGTCTCCTGTTAGCCGCCCGGATTGGTCTCATCAGACCACCAATCACCGCGCCGTTTGATGCTTCTATGTATGGAGCAAATTTGGAAATGCAAATGCAACATAACTTTCTATTTTAAGGATTGGCTGTTATGAGGCCCTATCAACTAGCCCTTTTTGCAGCCACAGGATAAAGCCCGTGACAAAGCGCACCGCCAGCATCAGCCGTTCCACCAAGGAAACGAGCATCGAAGTCTCCGTCAATCTGGATGGAACTGGAACTTACGATGTTCAAACCGGCATCGGCTTTTTCGATCATATGCTTGAGCAGCTGTCGCGCCATTCGCTGATAGACATTAAAGTGCGCGCCAAGGGCGATCTACACATCGACGATCACCACACCGCGGAAGATACCGGCATTGCGCTCGGCCAAGCCATTTCCAAAGCGCTCGGCGAGCGTCGCGGTATCAATCGCTACGCCTCAACTGATTTGGCGATGGACGGCACGCTGACCAAGGCGGCGCTGGATGTTTCCGGTCGTCCTTTCTTGGTCTGGAACGTCAATTTCTCTGCGCCGAAAATCGGCAGGTTTGACACTGAGCTGGTGCGCGAGTTCTTCAACGCGCTCGCCCAAAACGCCGGCATGACGCTTCACGTTATGAACCATTATTTTGACAACAATCATCATCTGGCCGAAACCTGTTTCAAGTCCGTCGCCCGCGTGCTCCGCGTGGCCATCGAAACCGACCCGCGCCAGAAGGAAGCCATTCCTTCCACCAAGGGCACGCTGATAGTTTGAGGTTTGTATGACCAGCTATGTCGTGATGACCGGACGCGAAGACCCGACCGGCGAGACCACCCGTTTCGTCAAGGATGGATTTATCGTGTCCGCCTTCGTGCTGCCGCTCATCTGGCTGCTCTGGAAAAAACTATGGCTGGAAGCCGCGCTCTATTTTGCCGCCATGGGAATTTTAGGCGCGGTGCTTTATCGGGCTGACCTTGCGAACGCCGCCCCGCTTTCAGCGCTCATCACCTTTGGTCTCAATCTGGTTGTTGGCTTAGAAGGCGGCTCGTGGCTGAAGCGCTCGCTGGAATCAGCAGGCTTTAGCGAGGCTGACATCGTCGTGGCACAGAACGCACGCCAAGCGGAGGAGATGTACGCTTCCCGTATGGTTTCCGTACCCACTCCGTATCCACCTCGGGCGGTTGGCGTATCACCCGCGACCAGCCTCATTCCGCTCACAGGAAACATTTAATGCGCGTCGCCATCATCGATTACGGCTCCGGCAATTTGCGCTCCGCCACCAAAGCCTTTGAGCGCAGCGCCCGCGAGGCAGGCATTTCCGCCGAGATATTATTGACCGATAAAGCCGAAATTGTCGCGACAGTCGACCGCATCGTTTTGCCCGGTGTTGGCGCCTATGCAGACTGTAAAGCCGGATTATCGGCCGTTTCCGGCATGATTGAGGCCCTCAATGACGCCGTAATCACCAAAGCACGGCCATTCTTAGGTATTTGCGTTGGTATGCAGCTCATGTCTTCGCGCGGGCTGGAAAAGACCATTACTCAAGGGCTGGATTGGATCAAAGGCGATGTCGTCGAAATAACGCCATCTGACAAAGCCTTAAAAATCCCGCAAATCGGCTGGAATACGATCAATTTAACCCGCGAACACCCGGTTTTTGCCGGAATTTCGACCGGAAACGACGGTTTACACGCCTATTTCGTCCACTCCTACCATTTCCAAACCGCCCGCCCGGAAGACCGCCTAGCCACCGTTGACTACGGCGGCGCGATGACCGCCACCGTCGCCCGCGACAATATGGTGGGCACACAATTCCATCCGGAAAAAAGCCAGACGCTTGGGTTAGCCCTCATACAGAATTTCTTAAGGTGGAAACCGTGATCAAACGATCAGATTCTGTTTTCTTGAACGAAATCAGTAAGTTGGCAGGTCAACTCGGATCAAATACAATAGATAATGCACGGGAGTTGTACCAATATTTAGGCGATAGCTTGCCTTATCCAGATTCAATAGGTCTCGGAAAGTGGCCGACTATTTGTTTTTATTGGCGTGAGAATGTAGAGGTTGAAATCTTTGAAAGCAGTTATGAGCTTTACAAATTCTTCGACGGTTCAACCGATATTACTGAATTTTTGTACTCTCCGGGAGAAAAGTTCCCTTTGGATTTTCTGAAAAAGATGAGTAATTACTTGGATATACATAAGCGCCCTCCAATCCTTTTCCCTGCAATCGACCTCAAAGATGGCCAGTGTGTTCGCCTCAAATTAGGCGAAATGTCTAGTGCGACTGTCTATAATGAGAACCCCGCGGCGCAGGCATTAGCCTTTGAAAATCAAGGCTTTAGCTGGCTTCATGTCGTGGATTTGAACGGCGCATTTGAGGGCCAATCAGTCAATGGCCAAGCCGTAGAGGCCATTTTGAAGTCCACCAAAAACCCCGTCCAATTGGGCGGTGGCATCCGCACCCTTGCCCATATTGAAAGCTGGTTAGACAAGGGATTAGCCCGCGTCATCCTCGGCACAGTCGCCGTTCGTGACCCCGCCTTGGTCAATGAAGCTTGCAAATTATTCCCCGGCAAAGTCGCCGTCGGTATAGACGCCAAAGGCGGCAAGGTGGCCGTCGAGGGCTGGGGCGAGGCGTCCGAGCTGCAAGTCATTGAATTGGCTCAAAAATTTGAAGGTGCTGGCGTCGCCGCCATCATCTATACCGATATTGACCGCGATGGCATTTTGGCCGGCATCAATTGGGACTCCACCTTAGAGCTGGCAAAATCAGTCTCCATCCCCGTCATCGCCTCCGGCGGTTTGGCCTCGATGGACGACATCCGCAAATTAGCTGCCCCCGAATGTGCTATTCTAGAAGGCGCAATTTCCGGCCGCGCGCTTTATGACGGTCGGATTGATCCGGCTGAAGCATTGAAACTATTGAGGAATTTGGCATGACCCTCAAAGCTCGGATCATCCCCTGTCTCGATGTCAAAGATGGCCGCGTCGTTAAGGGTGTGAATTTTCTCGATCTAATTGATGCTGGCGACCCCGTCGAAGCCGCCAAGGCCTATGACGCTGCGGGCGCGGACGAGCTTTGCTTTTTGGACATCACGGCCTCGTCTGACAATCGCGAAACCATCTTCGACGTTATCGCTCGCACCGCCGAGCAATGCTTCATGCCGCTTACAGTCGGCGGCGGTGTCCGGCAAATTGCCGATATTCGCAAGCTGCTTTTGGCTGGCGCAGACAAAGTGTCTATCAACACAACAGCAGTGCTCCGCCCCGAATTTGTGGCAGAAGCTGCCGATAAGTTCGGAAATCAGTGCATTGTTGTGGCAATTGATGCCAAAAAGGTCTCAAAACCCGGTGATGAAAACCGCTGGGAAATTTTCACCCACGGCGGGCGTACGGCAACTGGCATTGATGCCGTCGAGTTTGCCCGCAAAGTCACAGACCTTGGCGCTGGCGAAATCTTGCTCACCTCCATGGACCGCGACGGCGCAAAAATTGGCTATGAGTTGGACCTAACCCGCGCGGTGGCCGAAGCCGTACGCGTTCCCGTCATAGCCTCCGGCGGCGTTGGCAACCTTGATCATCTGGTCGCAGGCGTCAAACAAGGCCATGCCGCGGCTGTTCTTGCCGCTTCTATTTTCCATTTCGGCACTTATACGATACAGGAAGCCAAATTACACATGGCAAAGGCCGGCATACCGATGCGGCTGGACCCGATTCACTAAAGAGGTCCTGATGTCATTTTCACTAAAAGACTTGGAAGCCATCATCGCCGCCCGCGCCGCCAGCGGCGATGAAACCTCCTATACCGCCAAACTTATGGCGCGTGGCATCGAAAAAGCCGCGCAAAAAATGGGTGAAGAGGCGGTAGAATCAGTGATCGCCGCCGTTACCAAGGACAACGAAGGTCTGATTTCGGAGTCTGCTGATTTGCTCTATCATTGGTTGGTGGTCCTAAAGATTGCCGGTGTGCCGTTGGAAGCTGTGATGAGCGAATTGCAAAGGCGCACCAGCCAAACAGGACTGCAAGAAAAGTCAGCTAGATCAGCGGGTTAAGTGCGGCATGATTGAAAAAAACTTTAGCGGCTTTTCTCCCTACCGCACATTTGCTGCCGCGGAATGGGCACAGTTTCGCGCAGATACGCCGCTGACTTTGACAGAGGAAGATTTGGATCGTTTGCGCTCTCTAGGTGATCCGATCAATTTGGAAGAAGTGCGAAGGATCTATTTGTCGCTGTCGCGGCTTCTCTCGGCTCACGTTGAATCCAGCCAAATGCTCTTTCAGCAGCGCAAAAAGTTCCTGTCTCTTGATGAAGCGACAAAAACCCCCTTTATCATTGGCATTGCCGGATCTGTAGCCGTCGGCAAATCCACCACAGCCCGTATTTTGCGGGAACTCTTGCGCCGCTGGCCCTCAAGCCCGCGCGTCGCGCATGTCACGACCGATGGCTTCCTGTTTCCCAATGAAAGCCTGCGAGTACAAGGGCTTATGGAGCGGAAGGGTTTTCCTGAAAGCTATGATATTCCCGCCCTACTCAACTTTCTCGGTTCCATCAAGGCGGGGCGCGGCTCGGTGACGGCACCGTTCTACTCGCATCTGGTCTATGACGTAGTTCCCGGCGAGTTTATCACGGTTGATCGCCCCGATATTCTCATTTTTGAGGGCATCAATGTTCTCCAGCCGCGTGAATTGCCAAAAGATGGCAAGGTTGTGCCGCTGGTGTCAGACTATTTTGATTTTTCGATCTACATCGACGCCGATGAAAAGCTCATCCACCAATGGTATGTTGATCGCTTTATGAAGCTGCGTGAAACAGCATTCCGTGACCCGAAAAGCTTTTTCAATCGTTATGCGGCCTTGAGCGAAAATGCTGCGTTAGCCATTGCTGAGGGGCTGTGGAACAATATTAATTTGAAAAACCTCAAAGAAAACATCGTACCAACAAGGCCGCGCGCAGATTTGATTTTGAACAAAGGCGCCGATCATCTGGTCAAAGAAGTGGCTTTGCGCAAACTGTGAGTGCTTTAAGTCTCTGCAAAGCAATCTATGCCAAGGATAACTTAACGATCATTGGTGACCCATGCAGCCAGAACAGCCACATAAAATCGGACTCTTCGATCCGGTACTCTTAGCCGGTATTGTCGTGGTTCTAACGGTGTTGCAGTTAAGTTCATTGTTCTCCAGCGATATTTTCGCAGCGATGAAGGATCGAGATTTTGTCAATTATTGGCTAAGCGGCCAGTTGGTTTTTGAGCACAAGACCTCAGTGCTTTTCGGCAATCTTGATGGCTATATGGTGGAGTTATCAGCCCATAACGGTCCGCAAGTCCAGCCGCGCTATTGGTCTTATCCGCCACATTTCTTGTTTTTTACTGTACCTTTGGGGCTAATGTCCTATTTCCCGGCGATGGTCATTTTCATGGTTGCAACGCTGGCGTTGTTTTTAACTAGCTCCCGGATATTCCTAGGAAAATTAGATATAGCTGCACTAATGTTATTGAGCCCATTCATTGTGTTTAACCTGATGGCTGGCCAAAATGGCTTTCTAACAGGCAGCTTGATGCTGATCGGCCTTGGATGGCGCAAATCGCGCCCTATCCTTGCAGGCGTCGCATTTGGAATGCTCACAGTTAAGCCGCAGCTGGGAATTCTTCTGCCATTTTTGCTGCTCATTGAGCGGCAATACAGCGTGATTTTTATAGCGCTGTTAACAACGGCATTCATGGTATTGGCGTCGATTTACGCCTTCGGCATTGAGAGTTGGCAGGGTTATTTCGCCAATAATTTGTCGGAAATGAAAAATGTAATGTGGCAATGGCAGGGCATATTCCTGTCCTTTATGCCAAGCCTGTTCGCCAATCTCCGCGCGCTTGGCATCTCGCCAGACCTTGCATTTGCCATTCATATGGTTTTTGCCGCCATCATTTTCTTGAGCTCAGCCAAGGCATTTCTGCGCTGCAAAGATGACCGTTTGCGGATGATTCTAATTATCGTCGCAACATTTGCGATCTCGCCCTATTCGTTTGTTTATGATGCCGGACCACTGGTGTGCGTCGCCATAATGCTGATGCCTTACCTTGGTGAGAAACGTACAAATATTGTGCCCATTGCCATATCGCTTTTGCCCTTGGCCGCATTTCCTCTTGGGCTCCTAAGCCTGCCCGTTGCGCCATTTATTATCGCGGCGATGGTATTTATCACCGTGCAGACGATTAACGCGGACTCACCCGCCGCATTGTCAAATTGATCCGTCCACCATTTTTTAGAAGTTGTGATGTGTTTGGATAAATTCTGTCCACGCCGTGAAATGCGAGACGGGATTTACCCCCAATTATCACGACATCGCCGCTTTCGAGACGAAACGAAACTGTCTTGTCGGCACGCTTTATCCCGCCAACACGGAACAAGCAGGCGTCGCCCAGCGACACCGAAAGCACCGGCGCATCAAAGTCTTTTTCACCGCGGTCTTGATGGAGGCCCATCTTCGCTTCCGCGTCATAGAAGTTCACAAGGCAAGCCTCTGCTGGTTCACTATACCCCGCATATTGTTCCCAAAGTGCCATCAGTTCTACCGGAATCCGCGGCCACGGCAGGCCAGTGACCGGATGCGTTGCCTGATAGCGGTAGCCATTGGCCTTATCCGTCACCCAGCCAAGCGCCCCACAATTTGTCATGCGAACGGACATTTCAATGCCTGTTTTCGGCATAGCGGGTGTAAACAGCGGTGCCTGAGTAACTAAATTACGAACGGCCGACAGCAGCGCATTTTGCGCCGCTTCATCTAGCACTTGGGGATAGTGTTTAATGCCGTCTGGCAGGGCAAACATAGTCTAGTTCATTGCCTTGAGCACATCAGCCAAAAGAGGAATGGCAGGCTGCGCCCCGGCCTTTGTGCAGGCCAGCGAGCCCGCCGCAGCTGCGCGGGTCATTGCGGCCTCAAGACTTAGTCCTTGAGCTAGGCTTGCGCCCAGATAGCCACAAAATGTATCGCCTGCGCCGACTGTATCCACCGGCGTAATCTTAAGCGCAGAGGCCGAAAAGTTGCCTGACGGCGTAACTGCTAGCACGCCATCGGCACCAAGCGTTACGATGATTGTTTTACCAGTTTTGGCAACAAAGGCGGACATTTTTGCTTGTCGGTCTGCGCCATGCAGCGCCATAGCATCCGCTGCCAAATCAAACTCAGTCTCGTTGGCAACGGTAATGTCGGCATCAGCCATTAAAGCTACCGCATCCAAGTGGAACGGAGCGGTGTTCAAAATTGAGATTGCTCCGTTTTCTCTTGCCAACTTGATTGCCGCGTCGACAGTTCGCGTCGGAATTTCAAGCTGCAGAAGCATATAGTCGCCTTTGTTGATTGCGGATGATGCGATATCTTCGGGCATCACGGTAGCGTTCGCGCCTTGCGCAATCACAATCATATTCTCGCCCGTACCACTGACGAAAATCAGAGCAATTCCGGTGGCAGTTTGTGATGTCTTGACTTGCGATAGATCCACGCCGCCTTTATCTAACAATTCCAACGCTTGAGGCGCAAAGGCGTCATTGCCCACGGCACCAATCATCTGCGTATCACTACTAGCACGCTTGGCCGCCAGCGCTTGGTTCGCGCCTTTGCCTCCGGGCGCGGACACAAAGCCAGTGCCTACCAATGTTTCACCGGGATTAGGCAAGCGCTCGGAAATAGTCGTCAAATCATAGCCAATAGAGCCAATTACCGTGATCATAATTATCGTCCACCCAAATTTTGCTCAGACGATAAATAGCCAAACCGACTAGCTTCGCAAGGTCTGTCCGACCTCCCAGCCCAAAATAGCGCGTTTGCGCGTCAGGCCCCAATGATATCCCGTAAGTGCGCCAGTTGAACCCACTGCGCGATGGCACGGCACAACGAACGAAAGCGGATTTGCACCCACAGCAGCGCCCACAGCGCGCGATCCCTTTGGTGAGCCGACTACGCGAGCCAAATCACCATAGCGGCACGCCTCGCCCATCGGCACATCGAGCAGCGCTTGCCACACGCGCACCTGAAAATCCGTGCCGATCATTACGATCTTCAAAGGTTGGTCAGATTGCCACCGCGCCGGATCGAACACACGGGCGGCATAGGCATAAGTCGCTGATTCATCTGGCAAATAAGTCGCGAGCGGCCAGCGCCGCACCATGTCTTGCAGGGCAAATGCATCATCACCATCAGAGAAGCCGAGCCCGCACATGCCCCGTTCCGTTACCATAATCAAGGCGCGGCCAAATGGACTTTCATGAAATCCATATCTAATCGTCAAACCAGCGCCTTTAGCCTTATATTCACCCGGCGAGAGCGCTTCGTGATGAATAAACAGATCATGCAAGCGCCCCGGTCCGGAGAGTCCCAGCTCATAAGACGCATCTAAAAGCGGCGCGCCGCCATCAAGCAGGCGCTTGGCGTGATCCAATGTCACAGCTTGCAAAAACGCTTTGGGAGACAATCCTGCCCAGCGTGTGAACAGTTTTTGCAGGTCAGTCGCCTCAATTTTTGTCTGGCGGGATAAATCGTCCAGCGACGGTTGCCTTTGGTAATCCACGCTCAACGTCTCAATAACCTGCGCAATCGCATCATAATCATGGGCTGGTAGCGCGATTTCTTCGGATTGTTTGGTCTTCAACATCATCAAATCTCCTGATGATGGGATTTGACCACTGTTAGGCTATAGTTTCCACCCGTTTCTTGGGTGAGCTTACGAATTTGCCCGCGCCAAAGCGAACTGGAACGCCTTGCCGAAACTCTCGCGATCTTCGGGATTGAGAAACGCCCCGATTGAATGGACCGCGCCGCCGCTAATGAGTTTTAGCGAAGTAACACCAGCATAAGGATGGCGTTTTATAGCGAATTTGGTCCAAAAGGGGTTAAATTTCAGCTGAATCACTTTGCCAGACGCTGCAACCTTATCAACAACAAGCTCGCTGCGCGTCAGCACGACCTCTTCATATTGCCTCGCGGATCGGTAATTAATGCGGAAAGCCAGCCAAATTCCCAGCACATCCAGTCCAAAAAACCCGAAAATTGGCCAAGCGCCCATGGACAAAAACACGATACCAACGGCAAACCAGCAGCCGAGTAGAATAAACATCAGCGTCTTAAACCCCTGCCGACCGAGCGAGCGGTGGGGTGTGAGCTTTGCGTGAAACAGCGGTGTTTCGATTTCGTTTGTTTCGGTCATATTTTGAATTATAGGTCAGATATGCCAATAGAAAAGCCCCCTATTAAGCCCCAAAGTGCCGCACCCAAACCGCCGAAATATACCAAGGCGGAGGTCACGGCAATCTTTGAGCGCTTCAAACAGGCCAACCCGGAACCCAAGGGTGAGCTTGACCATGTGAACCCCTTCACGCTTGTTGTGGCCGTAGCGCTTTCGGCGCAGGCGACTGATATTGGGGTCAACAAGGCGACAATGGCATTGTTTGAAATTGCCGACAGCCCACAAAAAATGCTGGCGCTGGGTGAAGTGGGCGTTGCCAATTATATCAAAACCATCGGCTTGTGGCGCAACAAAGCTAAGAATGTTATCGCGCTCTGTGAAATTCTGATCCGCGATTTTAACAGCCAAGTCCCTGAAACTATGGAACAATTGGTGACGCTTCCGGGCGTTGGGCGCAAGACCGCAAACGTTGTTTTGTCCATGGCGTTCGGTCAGGCCACGATGGCAGTGGACACGCATATTTTCCGGATTGGAAATCGACTGGGGCTGGCACCCGGCAAAACGCCGGACCAGGTCGAGCAGGGATTTTTGAAAATTATTCCCAAACAATATCTGTTTCACGCCCATCATTGGCTCATTTTGCATGGCCGTTATGTCTGTAAGGCCCGCAAACCGGAGTGCGACAAGTGCCTTATCGCGGATTTATGCAAGTCGCCGGAAAAGCTCATTTACTGAAAATGCGCTTGGCACTTTCATTAGGGGCCATAAACCGCTAGGAAGCGCAAAATTTCCCGAAAATTCAGGATAATCACTCAATGACGACCTATAATGTGCTGACCATCGGCAATGCGATTGTGGATATTATCGCCAGAACTGATGATGATTTTCTAGTTTCCAATGAAATCATCAAAGGCGCTATGAATTTGATCGATGGCAACCGCGCTGAGCTCCTCTATTCGCGCATGGGTCCGGCGGTAGAGACCTCCGGCGGCAGCGCTGGAAACACGGCGGCAGGCGTCGCCAGCCTTGGTGGCAAGGCCGCCTATTTCGGCAAAATTACTGCCGATCATTTGGGTAAAATTTTCACCCATGACATCCGCTCGCAAGGCGTGGCGTTTGATACAGTACCGCTTGAAACGGATGCGAAAAGCGGTCGCCGCGCGCCCGAAGATGGTGCGGAAACGATACGCCAAGTGCCCGAAACTGTACCGCCGACCGCGCGCTCGATGATTTTCGTCACGCCAGACGGCGAGCGCTCGATGAACACCTATTTGGGCGCGTGCGTTGAGCTCCAGCCGTCGGATATTGAGGCCGACAAAGTGGCGAATTCCGAAATTACCTATTTTGAAGGCTACCTCTGGGATCCGCCTTTGGCGAAAGACGCCATCCGTCTTGCCGCCAGCATCGCGCACAAGCATGGCCGCAAGGTTGCCATGACTTTGTCTGATAGTTTCTGCGTGGACCGCTACCGCGCCGAATTTTTGGAGCTTATGAAATCGAAAACCGTCGATATCGTTTTTGCCAATGAGCATGAATTGAAGGCGCTGTATCAGACTGCGGATTTTGACACGGCGCTGGAATTGCTGCGCGCAGATTGCGCGCTGGCAGCAGTCACGCTTTCCGAAAAAGGTTCCGTGATCGTGCGCGGCAAAGAGACCGCTTGGATTGATCCCGTGCCGGTTGAGCGCGTTGTGGATACCACCGGCGCTGGCGATCTTTATGCCGCTGGCGTGCTTTATGGTCTGACGCATCACAAGTCGTTAGCCGACTGTGGACGCCTCGGTTCCATGGCAGCGTCCATCGTCATTGCGCAAATCGGTCCTCGCCCGCAGGAAAATTTAGGCGATGCCGCACGGCAGTTGGGCCTAATCTAAAAGTCACGCTTTACGCTTTTTCTTAGGTTTGATGATCTCTTCAACTTCTTCAGGCTCGCGCCCCGCGCGGGCCTTATAAGTTGGAAATTTCCAGCCAAAATGCAAAGCGCCGCCGCGCACGATAAAGGCGCAGGCGACGGCAATAATCACGGCGATGCTTGCAGGCACGCCAGCGCCTATCAACACTGTGTAAATGCTGGCTCCTGCAAGCGCGGCAGTGACATAAATTTCCGGGCGCATTAAAACCGAAGGCTCACCAGCCACAATATCGCGCAAAATGCCGCCGAACGTGGCCGTCATCACGCCTGCAACAACGGCAATAGGCGCAGGCACGCCAAGCGCTAAACCCTTGGCCGCACCGATAACACAATACGCCGACAACCCTATGGTATCCAGCCACAAAAGCCACAAATAGCGCGACCAGACCAGATGCGCCGTGAAATAGACCAATATGGCGGTGGCGCTGGCAACCAAGAGATATCCCGGCTGGCCTACCCAAAACACCGGCGTCTGGCCCAAAATCACATCGCGCACCGTGCCGCCGCCAACGCTGGCAAGAATCGCCAAAAAGATGAAGCCAATAATATCAAGCTGCTTGCGCGAAGCCGCCAAAGCACCAGTCGCCGCAAACACAGCGACGCCGGCATAGTCTAGGAGTTGGAGCAGGGTCATAGCGCCACTTAAACTGCCGCTCGTTAGTTTTGCAATCCTATCTCCAAAATTCGCCATAATGCTCCGCACACGCAAGCAATTGCGGCATTACAAGTCATAACAACAATATTTTTAAGTAATTTGAGACATCAAAATTGCGGGCCTAAAAGAGCGCCAGAGACTGGGATGTGCCAGCGGAAAGGCCCGCAAACAGCGCCCATTCAGACAGTCTCGCAATGTCCGGCGGCTCATCACCGCCTCACAAAATTCGGAGCTAAAAAATGCGTAACATCCTTATTCCTGCAATGATTGCTACAGTTTTGGCCTCTTCCTCATTTGCCTTTGCTGCGGCTGAACATGCCATCGGTGCCATCAAGGCGCTGGATTTGAAGGCATCCACCGTTACACTCGCCGATGGCAAGACTTATGATTTGCCAAAGGGTTTCAAGGATCCCGGCCTGAAAACAGGTGAAAAGGTTGACATCACTTGGGCCAAGATTGACGGCAAGGATGTTGCAACGGCTGTCACGATTGTAAAGTAACAAAAAAGGCGGGCAGTTTTTCTGCCCGCCCTTTTCCAAAAATAACCAGCGAACTAAAACTATTCGTCTTCGCTTTTCACTTCCACAATCTTCGGCCCGCCCTTCGACACGCCAACCATGGCGGGGCGCAGCAGGCGCTCGCCGATAACGTAGCCATTTTGCACGACATTCATGATGGTGTTGTTCGGCAGTTCAGTGTTTGGAATTTCAAACATGGCTTGATGGAAATTCGGGTCAAACTTCTCGCCCATAGGGTCGAGCTTTTTCACACCATGGCGCTCCAGCGTGTTCATCAGGGCTCGTTCAGTCAGTTCCATACCTTCGATAAGCGAAACCACGTTGGCGTCTGCGTTCTTGCGTTGCTCATCAGTGAAATGCGCAAGTCCTGTGTGTAGGCTATCGGCGATGGCCAGCATATCGCGGGCAAAGTTGGATACGGCATAGGTTTTGCCATCGCGCACATCGCGGGCTGTCCGGTTGCGCAGGTTCTCCATGTCGGCGGCGGTGCGCAACACACGGTCCTTCATCTCGGCATTTTCCGCAATCAGCATTTCCATTGCCTTGGCAATGCGCTGCTGCTCGAACGCCTCTTCCGGCAGTGGGGCTTCATCCGCGCCCGTTTCAGGATTAAAACCAGCCTGAGCCAAAATCTCTTCAGCGGATAATTCGTGTTGGTCACTCATGGGTTATTCATTCCGTTCAAATCGGCAAAACAATCTCAATATCAGGGTTGGCTGGCATATCGGGGTTTGGGTGAGAAAAATCAAGCGAATTGACCACCTCCTGAAAATTACCCGCAATTTTATCCCGTCAGGTCGTCTAAATTATCCAGCTTTTTGACCAAAATTTTATCGACCCGCCGCCCGTCCAAATCCAAGACCTCGTAGCGGAAACCGCCAGCCTCAATCACTTCGCCGGTCACCGGCAAATGTTTCATCAGATCAATCACCAGTCCGGCAGCGGTCTCGTAGGAGCGCTTGTCGGTGAGCTTGAGGCCAATTTTCTCTGCCATTTCATCCACCGGCATCCAGCCGGAAATCAGCCACGAACCATCAGCCCGCTCCACCGCCTCCGGCTCATCATCATCCTCATCGGCGCGGAACGAACCGGCGATGGCATCCAGAATATCGGCTGGCGTCACAATGCCTTCAAAATGGCCATACTCATCATGCACCAGTGCCATCGGCACTGTCGCATTGCGCAAGGTCTGCAACACATCCAGCGCCTCGGAAATATCCGGCACAACAGGAGCTTGGCGCACAAAATCGCGAATTTTGAGCGGCTTGCGTTTAATCAGTGGTGATAAAAGCTCGCGCACTTGGATAACGCCGATAATCGAATCTGGCGTGCCATCGCCTGCTGGCAGACGCGAATGTTCTGTGGTTTCGAGTTTCGCCCAAATTTCCTTCTCGTCCAGCGTCACATCCAACCATTCAATATCGCCGCGCGGCGTCATCACGGCGCGAACCGCGCGTTCGCCAAGGCGCAGCACGCCCGCGATCATCGCGCGTTCGTCCGCTTCAATCACGCCTGACGTATGGGCTTCCGCCACGAGGGATTTGATTTCCTCTTCCGTCACCGCATTATCGGGCGCTGTGTTAAAACCAAACAACCGGAAAATAACGCGGGTGGACACATCGAGGAACCACACAATGGGTCCACCGATTTTGGAGATAATCAGCATCAAAGGCGCGGTGGCGCAGGCGATGCCTTCAGAGTTGCGCAGCGCGAGCTGCTTGGGCACCAACTCGCCGATCACCACCGACAAATAGGTAATAAAGCTGATAACCGCGACATAGCCAACGATCGGTGAAAAGCGCTGGGGCATGCCATGCGTGAGAAGCCAATTGCCAACATCATCTGCCATCGCCGCGCCCGAGTAGGCACCGGCCAAAATTCCTATCAGCGTGATGCCAACCTGGCTGGTGGAGAGTAGCCGTCCCGGATTTTCATTGAGCGCCAGCGCGGTAGCCGCGCCGCGCACGCGGTCCTCCGCCATGACTTTGAGACGGGTGCGTCGCGAGGAAACGATGGCAAGTTCGGAAAGCGCAAACAGGCCGTTGAGCAGGATAAGCAGTAGTACGACGATAAGTTCGGTCAAATATATGGCCGCACGTATTTAAACGCCGGTCCTTCCGTTTCATGTGCGCCTAAAATGCGGGTTTCGCAGGCAAAGGTCAACAGGGGGATTTCCCCTGTGATTAACGCACCAGCTTGGAGACCAGTTGCGCGGTATAATCCACCATCGGCACAATGCGTCCATAGTTCAGCCGTGTTGGCCCGATGACCCCGACCGCCCCGATAATGCGCTCCTGCGCGTCGCGCAGCGGCGAGACGACCACCGATGAGCCGGACAGTGAGAACAGCCGGTTTTCCGCGCCGATGAAAATGCGCACGCCCGAACCCGCCTCGGCCATATCCATCAGTTGCAGCAGACCCTTTTTGCTCTCAAGCTCATCAAACAGCAGTTTCAAGCGCTCCATATCCTGCGCCTCGCCGATGCCATCCAACAGATTGGCGCGGCCCCGCACGATGAGATGCGCTGGTTCGCCATTTTCGCTGCCGCTCCACACCGCCAAACCTTTTTCCACAAGGTTGCGGCTCATCACATCCAATATCTGGCGGGTCTCGTTCATCAGGCGGTTCACTTCGAACTTTGCCTCGTTGAGCGTCTTGCCGGATACATGCGCGTTGAGAAAGTTGGAAGCCTCCTGCAATTGTGAGGGCGTAACACCGGCGGGCAAATCCACCACGCGGTTTTCGACATCACCCGATTGCGAAACAAGGATGACCAAGGCTTTCAGCGGGTCTAGGCGCACAAACTCAATGTGTTTGAGCGCATTTTCATGCTTCGTCGCCAAGACTAGGCCTGCCCCGCGCGACAGGCCGGAAAGCAACTCGCTGGCCTCGGTCAAAATCTGATCGACAGGCCGCCCGTCGCCGGACGCTTTGATTTTCGCGTCAATCAAATTGCGCTCATCCGCGCCAAGCCCGCCAACTTCCATGAACCCATCGACGAAAAACCGCAGACCCAAATGCGTTGGCATCCGCCCCGCGGATACATGGGGCGCGTAGATGAGACCCAGTTGCTCAAGGTCCGACATCACATTGCGGATGGTGGCGGGGGACAGCGAAACCGGCAACAGCCGCGAGAGATTGCGCGAGCCGACCGGATCGCCCTCGTTCAAATAGCTCTCTACGATGGTGCGGAAAATATCCCGCGCGCGTTGGTCGAGCGACAGCGGCGAAGACGGCAGCGCGGAATGCAACAGATTGAGGTTTTTAAGCGTCATGAGAGTTATATAGGCGGCAAACGCGGGTTTATCCAAGAGGTGCGTTCCGCTTTTCCTTTGCCTAATCGTTTGTGTGCCGATAGAAGCGCGAAACAGTTGAGAAAAGGAATATTCCATGGGACGTCCATCAGGCCGCGCTTTTGATGAAATGCGCAAAGTGACATTTGAAACCGGCGTATCGAAGCACGCTGAAGGCTCATGCCTCGTGCGCTTTGGCGACACCCATGTTTTGTGCACCGCATCGCTGCTCGAAAAAGTGCCGGGCTGGATGCGCAATTCCGGCAAGGGCTGGGTAACGGCAGAATATGGCATGTTGCCACGCTCCACCGGCGAGCGCATGGGCCGCGAGGCCGCATCCGGCAAACAGGGCGGTCGCACCTTGGAAATTCAGCGCCTTATCGCCCGTTCATTGCGCGCAGTCGTTAATCTTGAAGCCCTCGGCGAGCGCCAGATCACGGTGGACTGCGACGTTATCCAAGCCGACGGCGGAACCCGCACAGCCTCTATCAATGGCGGCTGGATTGCTTTGCACCAGTGCTTGAAATGGATGGAAGCCCGCAAAATGCTTTCCGTCGAAAAAGTGCTCAAGGACCACGTAGCCGCGATCTCTTGCGGCGTCGTGGCTGGCGGTCCAGTACTGGATTTGGATTACCTCGAAGACTCCAACGCCGGAACTGACGCCAATTTCGTCATGACCGGCAAAAGCGGCATTGTTGAAATCCAAGGCACTGCCGAGGGCAATCCGTTTTCCGAGCAAGAGTTTCTGGATTTGATGGGTCTGGCGCGCAAGGGAATCAACCAATTGGTGGATTTGCAGGCTAAGGCGGTGGCTTAACAGCGCCGTGCATGTGAGTGTGGCATGGTCACAAAAACCACCATGCCTTGTCTCATTCACCCTCGCCGAACTTGTCGGCGATCATTGCGGCTAGCGCTGCTAGCGCTTCGCCAGCTTCAGGCCCGCTGGCACTTACAGTAATGCAACAGCCGGGGCTGGCGGCCAGCATCATGAGGCCCATAATCGAATCGCCGCCGACATCCATGCCGTCTTTTGACACACGCAATTGTGCATCAAAGCTCGATACCAGCGTGACGAATTTGGCGGATGCGCGCGCATGAAGGCCGCGTTTGTTGACGATTTCAAACTCGCGGACCAGAATTTCGCCTTCGCTCATGAATAAATCCTACTTGCCCGACAATAATTGGCTGGCGACATTGATATATTTGCGGCCCGCATCTTGCCCCTCTTTGAGGGCATTTTGCATATCATCGGCCAATCTTACTTTAGATAATTTAATGAGCATCGGCAGGTTCATGCCCGCGATAACTTCTATGCGACCGGGGCTCATGGCCGAAATAGCCAAATTTGAGGGCGTGCCGCCGAACATATCGGTCAATACGATAACACCTGTGCCGCTATCAGCGCGGGCGACGGCTGCTAATATGTCATCGCGGCGGCTTTCCATATCATCATCGGCCCCGATACAAACGGTTTCGAAATGATCCTGGCGACCTACAACATGTTCGACAGCATTGCGAAATTCATCCGCCAGCCGTCCGTGCGTCACCAGCACGAGTCCGATCATATGGTATGCTCCCGTTGCCCCGCTTCGCGGGTGCGATTTGTGAGATTAAACCCCACACCACCATGAAGTGGTAAGGAATGTATTTTGTCGAGGTACGTTCACAAGGCAAGCATTTTTTTAGCTAACTCACGCTTCATTGGTCCCAAATTTGCGATTTGACACCTGCGTAAAGCCCTAGGTGCGCCAGAACGGCACGGGCGGCAGCAAAGTTCCGTTGCGGCAAGGTGAGGCAGGGTAGTGAGACACCGGCGCAAATCTCAACCGGCTGCAACTCCGGCATACGGATAGATTCGGTTTCTGGAACCAGACGAACCCCCAAATGAAGTACGGTTTCCGGCAGAAAATCAATTTTGTGAATACCTGAACCACGCACTTCGACAAGACCCTTAAGATTGTCCGGAGCACTAGCAAACCAGTTTTCGCTTTTCCGGCGCAGTATAACGCGGTCATCAGCCACCAAATGCGCTTCGACGCTGCGGATAAGACAATGGTCGATAAGGTCCAATGCAAGTTTGGTCTTGCCTGACCCTGAGGGCCCGACAATTAAAATACCGGTTCCGGCGATTGACACCGCAACGCCGTGGACGGTGTTCACGCTTCACCAAAGGATGGCAATAGTACCATGAAACGTGCGCCTGAGACCGCGCCGGATTTTGCATCAACGATATTTTCAGCCATGATCGTGCCGCCATGGGCTTGGATGATCTGGCGCGAGATGGAAAGGCCCAGGCCGGAGTTTTGGCCGAATGCCTCGGTTGGCGGCCGGTCAGTGTAGAATCGCTCGAAAATACGGTCAATTTTCTCTGCCTGAATACCCGGACCATTGTCTTCCACCACAATAGACACCTGCTTGCCCATTTGGCTGAGTGATATTTGAACCTTGCCATTTTTCTCCGGCACAAAGGAACGGGCGTTTTCTATCAAATTGGTCACCACCTGCCCGAGGCGCAAATCATGGCCCGTAACGTAGTAGCCCTTCGCACCGCCAGTTAACTTGGCAACTTTCAGCTCAATGGCAATGCCTTGGTTGCGGCGCACTTCGCGGGCTGCCGAGACCAGTCCTTCGAGCAGAGTGCCGACATCAACGCGCTTGGCATCATCACGCGCGAGTTCTGCATCAAGCCGCGAGGCATCGGAAATATCGGTAATCAACCGGTCAAGACGGCGCACATCGTGCTGGATGACATCCATCAGCCGCTTTTGTGAATTTTCATTCTTGGCCAAAGGCAGCGTCTCCACCGCACTGCGCAGCGATGTCAGCGGGTTTTTCAGCTCATGACTGACATCAGCGGCGAAACTTTCGATGGCATCAATACGGGCGTAAAGCGCATTGGTCATATCACGCAGCGCTACGGAAAGATTGCCGATTTCATCTTGCCGCTCGGAGAAATCCGGAATTTCCTCGCGCACTTTGACGCCGCGCCGTACCCGCACTGCTGCAGCCGAAAGCCGGCGCAAGGGGTTGGCAATCGTGGAGGCGAGCAGCAGCGACAGTAATGCCGTCACCAAGGACGCAATACCAAACACGCGGAAAATCGCGCCGCGCTCGCCCTGCACGATGCGGTCAATATCGCCGCCCTGTGTGGAAAGCAGCAAGACGCCCAGCACCGCGCGGAAGCGCTGCACCGGAACGGCGACGGACACAACCATTTCGCCCTGTTCAGACATGCGCACGATGGTGGCGCTGGAACCGCCAAGCGCTGTCATCACCTCAGGAAATACCGTGCCGTTACCGCCAGGGATTTCCTTGTCGATTGGCAAATCATTGCGGCGGAACAGGCCGGATATCCATGCCGTTATCTGCTCCCAATAGCTGGCGTCTTCTTCGACAATTGGCGGCAGTTCATACTTCAATATTTGCCCGCCGGCATAAAGATGGCGCGAATCCAGCATCAGGTTGGCATCGCGGTCAAATAGTCTGGCGCGGGTGCGGGTTGGTGAGATCAGGCGTTGCAGAACGGGCGCAATTTTTTCCGGATCAATCGGATATTCCAGCGCGTCAATGGAGTCTGAACTTGGCGTGATGCTTTGGCCCGCTTGCAGTTCCAGAAGCTTTTCCGGATCAATCGTCAGCGAATTTGTATCGAGCGTCGCAGAGGCAGCAATGGCACCAGCGATGATTTCGCCCTGCGTCATCAGACTTTCCACGCGGGCATCAATCAGACCCTCGCGAAACTGGTTGAGATAGAGAATACCCGACACCAGCACGGCAAGACCAGCAAGATTGAGCACCAAAATGCGCCGCGTCAGGCTGGAAAAAACATAATGGCCAAGCAGACGGCGTATTGGCAAAAAAATCCGTGACAAAAACGCCAGCCGCGGAATGCGGCCAGCGTTTCTGGAAGTGCCAGATTTTTGGGTCTCTACGGCCATAGCGTCTTGATACTAGGCCTCGCTGAAGCGATAGCCAACACCATAGAGCGTTTCGATCATATCAAAATCATCATCAACGACTTTGAACTTTTTGCGCAGACGCTTGATATGGCTGTCGATGGTACGATCATCAACATAGACCTGCTCATCGTAAGCGGCATCCATCAGCGCATCACGGCTCTTGACCACGCCGGGGCGCTGGGCGAGCGCAAACAGAATGAGAAATTCTGTCACCGTCAATGTCACCGGCTTGCCGGACCATGTGCAGGTATGGCGCTCTTGATCGAGTACCAAGAGACCGCGCTCAATGGTGTTTGCCGCTTGGCTGCCAGCTTTTGTGCCTGACGCGCCGCCTTCACGGGCAGCATTGCGTCTTAGAACCGCCTTGACGCGCTCGACCAGCAGGCGCTGGGAAAACGGCTTGATGATGAAATCATCCGCGCCCATTTTGAGCCCGAACAACTCGTCAATTTCCTCATCCTTGGAGGTGAGGAAAATCACCGGCAAATCTGACTTCTGACGCAAGCGGCGCAGCAACTCCATGCCATCCATGCGGGGCATCTTAATATCAAAAATCGCAAGGTGTGGAGGCCTTGCCTGCAAACCATCCAATGCGGATACACCATCCGTATAGGTCTCAACCTTGTAGCCTTCAGCCTCAAGGGCGATGGACACAGAGGTGAGAATGTTGCGGTCGTCATCAACGAGCGCGATTGTTGCCATGCCGTTATTATCCTTCATCGGGAGGCGCCTTTCTTTGAAATTTCGGGGCGCCGGAGAGTTGCAGGATAAATGTGGCACAAAATGAGGCAAAGGCAAAACTAATGCCAGCGGCCATACACAGGCAATTTCAACCGATTATACTCTTTTTGAAATTTTTTAATCGATTAAATATTTGAATCTATTGAATTTTTCTGTCTTGAGGCAAGTACGTGAGTCAACTCTGGCGCACGATTGATTTAACCTAAGGACCAGTATGATGAAGACAATAGGCACGGTTAACCCGCATTTCACCCTAAACGCCTCCGGCTTTAGCGGATTTGCGGCTGCCTATTATAATTTATCAGAGGCTGAACTGGTGGAACTGGCCGTTTCGCGCGGCGAAGCACGTCTTACCGCTCATGGTGCCTTGGTGGCGATTACCGGCCAACATACCGGTCGCTCACCCAAGGATAAGTTCGTGGTGCGCGATGCCAATACCGAGCCGCATATCTGGTGGGACAATAACAAGCCACTCTCCGTGGCGCAGTTTGATGTGCTCAAAACGGATATGCTCGAACATGCCAAGGGTAAAGTCCTGTTCGTGCAAGATTTGATTGGCGGTGCCGACAGTGACAATGCGTTGCCGACGCGCATCGTAACCGAGCTTGCATGGCAATCGCTGTTCATCCGCAATTTGCTCATCCGCCCGGACCGCAAGGACTTAGCCACCTTTAACGCCGCGCTGACGATTATTGATCTGCCGTCCTTCAAAGCGGATCCGGCACGGCACGGCACGCGCAGCGAGACTGTGATCGCGGTGGATTTCACGCGCATGATTGTGCTGATTGGCGGCACTTCCTACGCGGGCGAAATCAAGAAATCGGTGTTCACGGCGCTCAATTACATTCTACCGGCCAAGGGCGTCATGCCAATGCATTGCTCTGCCAATGATGGCAAGGACGGCGATGCTGCAGTGTTCTTCGGGCTTTCCGGCACGGGCAAGACCACGCTGTCTGCCGATGCCTCGCGCACGCTAATCGGCGATGACGAGCATGGCTGGGGCAAGAACGGTATCTTTAATTTTGAAGGTGGTTGCTATGCCAAGACCATTCGCTTGTCCAAAGAGGCCGAGCCGGAAATTTTCGCCACTACGCAGCGCTTCGGCACTGTGCTGGAAAATGTCGTGCTGGACGATAACCGCGTGCCGGATTTCAATGATGGTTCGCTGACAGAAAATACCCGCTGCGCCTACCCGCTGCATTACATTCCCAACGCCAGCGATACGGGCCGCGCCGGACATCCGAAAAACATCATTATGCTCACTGCTGATGCGTTTGGCATTATGCCGCCGGTGGCACGGTTGACGCCGGCGCAAGCCATGTATCACTTCCTCTCCGGCTACACCGCTAAAGTGGCAGGTACCGAAAAGGGTGTGACGGAGCCGGAGGCCACATTCTCCACCTGCTTTGGTGCGCCGTTCATGCCGCGGCATCCGTCGGAATATGGCAATCTGCTGCGCGATTTGATCGCTGAACATGAGGTGGATTGCTGGCTGGTGAATACCGGCTGGACCGGCGGTGCTTATGGCACAGGCAAACGGATGCCGATTAAGGCGACACGGGCGCTTTTAACCGCCGCGCTCAACGGTTCGCTGAAAGAGGCGCAGTTCCGCACTGATCTGAACTTCGGCTTTGCCGTTCCGGTATCCGTGCCAGGCGTCGATAGCGCCATCTTGGACCCGCGCTCAACATGGGCGGATACGCAGGCCTATGACCGGCAGGCGCGCAAGCTGGTGTCGATGTTTGTCGAGAATTTCACGAAGTTCGAAAGCCATGTCGATGCGTCCGTCTTGAGCGCCGCGCCGCATTGGCTGGAAGCTGCGGAGTAAAACCACACCATTTGGCGCACCCAGAACTCCAACTGGAATCCCCGCCTAAAGCGCCAAATACTGGCCCATCGTTTCAGTGAGACGATGGGCCTTTTCTTTTTGCGCGTGAACAGCCATCTTGGTCCCGAGATTCAGGGACTAAGCCATGGCTGACGACATCATCTATTCAGATCGGGGTGTGACCGTTAGCGAGGCTATGGTTTCGGAAAAATTTGTGCGCGCGCAAGGTCCGGGCGGGCAGAATGTGAACAAGGTTTCCACCGCCGTTGAATTGCGTTTGGACACAAATCTTGTCGAAATGTACGACAGGGTGCGCGAGCGACTGATAGCGTTTGCAGGACAACGCGCCACCAAAGAGGGTGAGGTGATCGTATTTTCAGATCGCTTCCGCACCCAGGATCGCAACCGTCAAGATGCGCGCGAAAAGCTGTGCGCTCTGCTCGACAAAGCCACGACCCCGCCCCCGCCGCCACGCCGCAAAACCAAGCCGACAAAAGGCGCGATTGAACGGCGACTGAACGAGAAGACAAGTCGCGGTGGGATTAAGAAAAATAGAGGACGGGTGGACGAGGAGTGACCGATTATTGCGGATCAATCGCGCTGACCACGCGGGCGACGATTTCCTCTATCGTGAAATTATTCAATGCTTCAATATAGCGGGCAGATCCCGCACGCACCCGCGCCTCAATATCAAAACTGCGCACCTGATTGCATACGGCGACACCGTTGGTTTCATGTCCGGTGATTGGCACAGCCAGCCCCACATTGCGGGTAAACGCGCCACCTGTGGTAACCGGCACAGTCATGCAAACGCCTAAGGCATTGATTTGTCGCGGCGTGATGACGACAAAGCGATGCCTGTCTTTCATCTCTCGTCCCGCAACAGGATTAGGATCAATCCAATAGACATCACCGCGTTGTGGAACAGAACTGCGGACCATCAAAGCTCCCGCCCGACAGGTTCGCCTTCACGCGACCAAGCAGTCTGGGCGTTTAGTTCAGCCATCGCATCAGATCCTTCAAGCAGTTCCGCCAAGCTATAGCGCTTCTTCGTTGCTGAAATCGGGCGGGCAATCAGTTCGCCGCCATCAACACTCAGCGATAACTGCCCGCCGATATCCATCTGCATAAGCTTCAAAAGAACGGGTGGAATTGTCATGACAGCAGCACCGCCTTGGCGGCGTATCTTGGATATGATTGTCATTTGGACTGCCTCCGAACTAAATTTGTGCTATTTATATAGCACAAATCAGTCGACGTTCAAGTTACAGCGTTCCAATCCGCTCGATCAACAAATCAAAAAATCCCTCGTGATCAATATCGCCCATCACATGGGCATTGGGTGTGCGGCCGGTGACTTTCCACCAGTCAATCACCGTCATGCCCATCGTCAATTCTGACATGGTTTCAATCGCCACATTGCAATGGCGGCCCGTGAAAAGTTCGGGCTTGATGAGATAGGCAATGACGCACGGGTCATGCAGCGGGCCGCCATCGGTGCCGTATTTTTCCACGTCGAATCGCTCGAAGAAATCTAACAAGTCGGCCGTCGCCGTGCCAACGCGGCTGTTCATGGCACGGAAGGCAGAAACGCGTTTGCGTGTCGTCAGCGCCTTATGCGTCACATCAAGCGGCATCATCGTGATGGGAATGCCGGAGCGAAACACCACATCGGCAGCGTGCGGATCGACATAGATATTAAACTCGGCGGTAGGTGTGATATTGCCGCCCTCAAAGAAGCCGCCACCCATCAGCACAATTTCTTTGATCTTTGTCGCGATTTTTGGCTCGCGGATAAGCGCAAGCGCGATATTGGTGAGGGGCCCAAGCGGGCACAGCGTAATCGCGCCGACATGGTTGTTCATGATGGTTTCAATAATAAAATCCACCGCATACTGGCTTTCCAGCGGCATGGTGGGTTCCGGCAGATCCGGACCATCTAGACCCGTGCGGCCATGCACATGCTCGGCAGTGACCAAATTGCGCATCAAAGGGCGAATGGCACCTGCAAATACGCGGGTCTGCGGCTTGCCCGCCAGTTCGCATATTTTGCGGGCATTCACTTCCGTTAGCGCCAGCGGCACATTGCCCGCCACGGCGGTAAGTCCGACCACTTCCAGCTCCGGGCTGGAAAGCGCTAGCAAAATAGCGACGGCATCATCTTGGCCGGGGTCAGTATCAATGATGATTTTGCGGGCCATTTCGTTTTTCCTTTGTTTATAAATTGCGCTCAAACTGCGTCTTGAAGAGTGTGCCTGAAAAGACCATATCTTGGTTTCGAGGGCAAATGCCAATAGCCGGGTTTGCTGAAAATAAAGTCGCTTATCCAAGGACTTGGAATATGACGCGTATAACAGCTTTTTCTAATCCATTGCTACTGGGCTTTGATGCCGTTGAGCGCACACTTGAACGAGTGGCCAAAAGTGGTGATGGCTATCCTCCTTATAACATTGAGCGTTTAGCCGTGACCTCCGGTGCGGAGCGCCTGCGTATCACGTTGGCGGTGGCTGGATTTTCCGATGCGGATTTGGAAGTGACCTTGGAAGACAACCAGCTTGTCATTCGCGGGCGTCAGTCTGAAGAGGACGAGAGCCGCGAGTTCTTACATCGTGGCATCGCCGCAAGACAATTCCAGCGCTGTTTCGTGCTGGCCGACGGTATGCGTGTTGGCGCTGCGGAATTGAAAAACGGCTTGCTATCCGTTGACCTTGAACGACCGGAACCAGAAAAACTAATCCGCCGCATTGAAATTTCAGTCAGCGAATAATCAGGAGACAAATTATGGAAAAGATAAAATTATCCGATTTTGAATTTGCGACGCTGGGCACTGGCAAGGTCGGCTATATCCGCAAAATGAATTCCAACATCCTCAATCAGCTTTATCCGAACCTCTCGGAAATCGCGCCGGGCATTGATGTCTGGACCCTGTTTGCCGCCGATGGTCAGCCAATATTACTGGCCGACGAGCGCTCGACTGCCATGGAAGCGGCTGGTTCCAACAACATTATGCCGGTGGCGCTGAATTAAAAAACTGGATTTGGCCGCAATACTTGCATAGGTAATCCGCAATGATGGTGAGCTGTCTTCTCCCCGTTTCTCCAACGGGGAGAAGATGCCGACAGGCAGATGAGGGACGGCAGATCACGGAATTTCCGAGAACTGCCGCCCCTCACCCTACCCTCTCCCCGATGAAGAATCAGGGAGAGGGAAACTCGCCGGCCTTAGATATTCAAGCGGTGGGTAGCCAATATGAAACTCGACAAAAATGCCAAGCTGGTTTTAGCAACGCACAACTCAGGTAAACTCAAAGAGTTTCAAGACTTGATGGCCCCTTTTGGGTTTGAGATTATCTCGGCTGGATCGCTCGGCCTGCCTGAGCCGGATGAGACCGGCACTACCTTTGAACAAAACGCCTATACCAAAGCCTTCGCGGCGGCCTCTGTCACGGGGCTGATGGCGTTGTCTGATGATAGTGGCCTTTGTGTTGACGCGCTGGGTGGCGCGCCGGGGGTTTACACTGCCGATTGGGCCATTCAGCCTGATGGTTCGCGCAACTGGCAGCTGGCAATGCTAAAAGTTGAGGATGCCATTCTTGAGGCTGGCGTAACCGAGCCTTCGCAACGCAAGGGGCAATTTGTGGCAACGCTTTGCCTATGCAACCCGCAAGGCGAGGCGACCTATTATCGCGGTGAGGCGGCAGGAACGCTGGTGTGGCCACCGCGCGGCGCGGATGGTTTTGGCTATGACCCGATGTTTCAGCCCGATGGTCACGCCCGCACCTTTGGCGAAATGAGCGCGACCGAAAAGCATGGTTGGAAGCCCGGCATGGCTGAGGCGTTGTCGCATCGTGCCCGCGCATTCAAACTTTTTGCTGAAAGCGTTCTGGTATGATTTTGCCTGATGATGGCGCGCCGGGCTTTGGCATTTATTTGCACTGGCCATTCTGCGCCGCCAAATGCCCCTACTGCGATTTCAACAGCCACGTCCGCCATGTCGCGCCGGACCAAATGCGCTATGCCGCAGCGTTTGCGCGCGAACTTGACTATACGCGAGAGCGCACAGGACCGCGCCTCGTCAAAAGCATATTCATTGGTGGTGGCACGCCATCCTTGATGGAGCCACAAACCGTTGCCACAATTTTGGACAAGGTGGCGAGCCTCTGGAGTGTGCCGGACGGCATTGAAATCACGATGGAGGCCAACCCTTCCAGTGTCGAGGCCACGCGCTTTCGCGGCTATCGGGCGGCGGGCGTCAACCGTGTATCGATGGGCGTGCAATCGCTTAATGATGCGGATTTGAAATTCTTGGGCCGCATTCACAATGTCGAGGAAGCCAAGAAAGCCATTGGTTTTGCCCGCGAAATATTCCCGCGCCTGTCGTTTGATTTGATCTACGCGCGGCCCGAACAGACGGAAGCGGCATGGATAAGTGAGCTGAACCAAGCCGTTGATTTGGCTGCCGATCATTTATCGCTTTACCAGCTGACGATCGAAGAAGGCACGCCGTTTCATGCCCTGCGCAGTCGCGGGAAGTTGAAGACCTTGGATGATGATCGCGCCGCTGACCTTTATGCGCTCACTCAACAAGTCACAGCCTCACGCGGGCTCCCGGCCTATGAAATTTCCAACCATGCCGCGCCGGGCGCAGAAAGCCGGCATAATCTGGTTTACTGGCGCTACGGCGAATATATCGGCGTTGGCCCCGGTGCCCATGGCCGGTTTCGCGAGGATGGCATCCGCAATGTGACCATTGCCGAGCGTAATCCGGAGCGCTGGTTAAGTCTGGTCGAAGCGCAAGGCCACGGCATTACCGGCGGCGAGGTTTTAGATCGTTTTCAAGAAGCCGACGAGCTGCTACTAATGGGCCTGCGACTGGTCGAGGGTATCGACATTCCGCGCTTTGAGGCGCTGGCGGGGCGTTCCTTTAACGCCAGCCGCGTCGCCAATTTGCGTGAGCAAGGCATGATAGAACCCATAGGCAACAGCCGCATTCGCGCCACACCCAAGGGCATGATTTTGCTGGATGCGGTGATTGGTGAACTGGCTACAGCTTAAACTTTTGGCTGCTCATGCGTGGCGCAATGGATACCGCCGCCAACCTCGCCGATGGCATCTGTGTTCATCTGAATGATTTCGCGGTCCGGATAGACAATTTTCAGCATGTCCAAAGTTTCCTTGTCTGCCGCTTCGTCGCCAAACTCCGCGCTAATCACCGCGCCGTTGCAAACATAATAGTTCACATATGAGGAAACAAAATCTTTCGATTTGATGCGAGGGTTCGTCGGTTCCGGCAAAATCAAGACTTGAAAACCTTCGTTCTGGAGGTTCTTGGCATTGATCAAAATATCGTAAGTCTCGAAAGCAGAGCGTGACCATGGGTCTTCAGGATCAAGCTCATCGGGCATCTGGATGACAAAAATACCTTCACGGCCAAAGCGCACCAGCGCATCAATGTGATAATCGGTAATATCGGCATCTTTGACGCCCGGCGCAAAAATGATTTTCTTCGCGCCCATCGTCTCAAGTAATAGCTTGGTCACTTCCGCCTTGTCGCCCTTATTGCGGTTCGGATTTATCCATGAGCTTTCATGGGCGACCAACAGCCCTTTGCCATCGCTCTCCACACCGCCAGCCTCACCCACCAATCCGGCATCAAATAGCTTGAGACCGAGGCGCTCTGCCACTTTCGCAGCGATTTTGCCGTCATTGTCGTGGACCTGTTTGTTGCCCCAGCCGTTGAAATTAAACTGGGTCATGGCAAGGCCGCCCTTGCCATCAATGACGAACGAAGGGCCGGAATCGCGGCACCACAAATCATCGGTGGCGATATCCCATACTTCGACTTTCGCGCCAATCATCTTACGGGCTTCAGCCTCGTAGTCTTTGGCCATCATCATGACGACAGGTTCAAATTCAGAAATCTTGTTGGCAACATCGGCGACGGTTTGTTGCAGGATTTTGAGAAATTCTGGGTCATCATGAACCGCTGGATTAACCGGCCATTGCATAAATGTGCGCTCGTGCGGCAAGCCCTCGTCAGGATAGAAAAAACCCGCTGAGGCAGCGCCAGCGGCGGCGTAGCTCAAATTTGGAAACAGCGTCGAAGCGCCAAGCAAAGCGGTATTTTTAATCAGCGAGCGACGTGTCAACATGAATGGACTTTCCCCTAAGCTGTGGTTTCGTCTGCGCGAAACTGAAAACATCGCTCACTGCTAGGGCAAAAGTGTAAATTTTGCGCTGATAAATCATGCAAACCAACTAAAATCATGATGCGTGATGCATTCGCAGCCCACTTGCGTTAGTGCAATTATTCAAACAGGCGAGAGTTGCATGAGCGAGCACAATAGTTACAAAATCGGCGATATGGTGATGGCGGCGCGGCCATTGGAGCCGGGGCTGTATCTTGTCGCCACGCCGATTGGCAATTTGCGCGATATCAGCATTCGTGCACTGGAAACATTGGCGGCGGCGGATTTGATCGCCTGCGAGGACACGCGCACCACGCGGGTGCTGCTGGATCGCTACGGTATTCGCACCAAGACGGTTTCCTATCACACCCACAACGAGGCATCATCTGGGGTCCGCCTGCTGGAAGATTTGGCGGCGGGCAAAACTGTGGCGCTGGTGAGCGATGCAGGCACGCCGCTGGTGTCTGATCCCGGTGAGCGCATTGCGGCCTCCGCCCGCGCCGCAGGCTTTCGTGTCATCCCGATTCCCGGCGCGTCGGCCGTTTTGGCGGCGCTATCGATTGCGGGACTGCCATCCGAGCGGTTTTTGTTTGAGGGGTTTTTACCCGCCAAGCAAGGCCAGCGCCGCAGCCGGTTGGCGAGCCTTGCCAGCCTTGATGTCACGCTGTTGTTTTACGAAGCACCGCACCGGATTTCGGAGACCATCGCGGATATGGCATCAGTTTTCGGCGCGGCGCGCGTGGCGGCGGTATGCCGGGAACTGACCAAGACTTTTGAGGAATGTGTGCAAGGCCCGCTTGGCGAACTCGTGCTGCGCTATCCGGATGGCGGCACGGTGAAAGGCGAGATTGTCATCGTGGTTGCCCCGCCAGCGCAAGATGTCTCAGGCTCTCTCGATGTCGATGAATTGTTGCGCTCGATGATGAAGGAAATGTCGGCATCAAAGGCGGCGGCAGAAGCGTCACGCCTCACCGGCGAGCCAAAGGGTGATCTTTACAAGCGCATATTGGCGTTCAAAGACGATGCCTAACGCCAGACAGCAAGCGGAACGGCGCGGCCATCGCAGCGAGTGGATTGCGGCGTGGTTTCTGCGCCTTAAGGGATACCGCATCATGGTGCAGCGCTACAAGGTCAAATCTGGCGAGGTGGATATCATCGCACGGCGCGGCGATTTGATTGTGATGGTGGAAGTGAAAGCCCGCAACTCAGTGCTCGAAGCGATGGATGCCATCAGCCATACCGCAATGCGCCGCATTGAGTCCGCTGGCGACCATTGGCTTTCCAAGCAAAAGGACTTTGCCAAGCTCTCCGTGCGCTATGATCTTATCGCCATTTGCCCGCGCAAACTGCCGGTCCATGTGGAGCGGCTGTTTGACGGCGGATCTTAAGCGAATCGTGCGGCATCAACACCGTAGTGATTAACATAGCGGCTGGTGATGCGCTCGACAGGTAGCACTACAAAGACATCTGTTGTGCCGAACTCATGGTCAACGACCGCGCCCTCACCAAACAAGGCACCAACGCGCAAATAACCTTTGATAAGCGGTGGCATGGCATTCATCGCTTCACGAAAATCCACTGCCTCCACCGGCATCAAATCCATCTCGATTTTATGGCGTGGATGGGCTGATACCAGCCACTTGCCCATGGCGCGGGCATGGTGATGCAAGAATGACAGAGGCAGCGCGTGAATGGCGGGATTGCAGCCATGAAACGAAGCACAGCCGCACATGACGTCGATGTTCCAATCGCGGCAGCAGGCCCATATACCCTGCCACAAAAGTTCGACAGTGCGCTTGGTGCGATATTCCGGCAGAACGCAAGAGCGGCCTAGTTCGAGCACGCGGCGCTCTGGAAAGCGATTTAGTAAGGCGGCTAAATTAAATTCGTTTTGTGAGTAAAACCCACCGGCCTCTTGTGCCTGCGACTGGCGCAGCAAACGGTATGTGCCGACGATCTGCTTATGGGCCGGGCCCTGAATGGTGGTATCAAGTACAATTAGATGATCGCAAAAATCATCGAACTGATCGGCATCGCGGCCGATTGTTTCTAAATCATCTGTAGCGCCATCACCGAAGAAAACACGATGGCGCAGCTCTTGTGCGGCTTCCACTTCACGCACGCTTTGGGCAATGCGCACCTGCAAATTACCCATGCGGCCAAGTATTTTGGTGGCTTCAAAGCGCGGCATACCGATAGGTGGCATACCTGTTGTTATGCTTTCACGAAATCTCATATGGGCAGTCATGGCGTTCTCCCGACATTGAACGGATCATCACGATTCGATCAATAACGAGGCAATGCTACAGCTTCATGACGAAAATAGCACGAAAACAAGGCAGCAAATTAGGCCGCCACGGCTTCTTCGACAATTGTCACGAGACGAAGCGGGTCAACTGGCTTGGTCACAAAGCCATTGCCACCTATGGCGCGCACCGAGCTTTCGACACCGGTTTGGCCATCAGCAGTCAGTGCATAGATGGGAATTGGCGTGAGACCAAGCTCATCTTCACCGGCGCGAATGGCAGCGATAGCATCCAGCCCGTCTAACACCGGCATGTGCAAATCCATCAAGATAAAGTCGGGTCTATCGTTAGAAACCAGCGCGGCTGTTACTGCCGAGCGGCCATCACCGACCACCATGACCTGATGACCGGAACGCGTGAGCGCCGCTTTCACCAGAAGCGCATTGATTTCATTATCTTCGGCAACAAGAATCGATAGCTGGCGTTGGTTTTTTGAAACCGCTCGTAATTTTGGCTGATTGCTTCGCAGTTTGCGGTCCGGCTCACTCTCACCGAGGAGAACACGGACCAAGCTTTTCGCGCGGATCGGGCGGACCAGATAGGTCTCAAATCCATTCTCGTGGAACTGTTCCAACCGGCCGCGCTCGCCCGGCTCAATGAGGATGATGCGCCGCTCAAAGTGCGATAGATCATGATTGGCAGCTTGCAACGCTTGGGCGCTGGCTGCGTCGATCAGCAGTATGGCACCGGCCTGTGCAGCGAATTCATCTTTGCTGCCCACAATTTGGTAGATGTCAGAATTGCCACCCGATGACTTTATCGTTTGGGACAAGGCGTCGGCTTCGCTCATTGAGCGCAGGGCAACATAGCAGCGCTTGCCGTTGAGTGGCAGCGGGGCATCGTTTTCATTGAGTACAAAGCACGGCAGCTTAATCGAAAATACCGCGCCCTCACCAAGCGTACTGTCAACGCCCACTGATCCACCCATCGCCATGATGAGTTTGCGCGTGATGGAAAGGCCGAGGCCAACGCCGCCGTGACTACGGGTGCTGCCGGATTCCACTTGCTCAAATTCGTCAAATATACGTTGGTGATCTTCAGCCTTAAGGCCCGGACCGCTATCGCGCACGGCAAGAACAACATTGCCATGCGTCATCGAAACTTCCAGCGATACGCCACCTGTTTCAGTGAACTTGATGGCATTGCCCAAAAGATTGAGCAGAGATTGGCGTAGGCGATCGCCATCCGTCACGATATGAACCGGAACTTGCGGGTCAATAACCGTTGAAATGCCAAGGCCCTTGGCATG
The DNA here is from genome assembly GCA_043744175.1 of Phyllobacteriaceae bacterium. Lineage (GTDB taxonomy): Bacteria > Pseudomonadota > Alphaproteobacteria > Rhizobiales > Rhizobiaceae > JANMEX01. The sequence continues at coordinate 10,367 of JAYTVD010000165.1, read as the reverse complement.
GGCGCGCGCTGAAACCAGCTCTACGAGATTTTCGCAAAAACTGCGCAGCTCCAATTGCTCAGGGCGCAAGTCCAAACGGCCTGCTTCAATTTTGGAGAAATCGAGCAGATCTTCGATCATCGTCAAAAGCGACTGGCCAGACGCGGTGACAGCTTGAACATAGGTATATTGCTCTTCCGTCAGGCTGGTATCTGCAAGCAGTCGTGCCATGCCGGTGATACCGTTGAGCGGCGTGCGAATTTCATGGCTGACAGTGGCCAAAAACTGCGATTTTGCCTGATTGGCGGCCTCCGCCTTTTGGCGGGCATCAATCAGTTGTGTTTCGCTCTCTTTGCGGGTGTGAACATCACGTGCGACGATACGTATTGCCGGACCGTCCGCCTTGGATGAGGGAGAGCGCAGCTCAATCCATGAGTACCAGTGTCCGGCAATTTGCACATCCACCGGTCCGGCTGACGGACGCTGGGCGGAGCGTGGCACATCGATGCCAAGATTGGCAAATGTCTTACCGGTAAGTTCGGGCAGGCTTTTACCAATAGCAAATGAAAAATTATTGTTTGCGTGAAGAATGTGGCGGCGTGCATCGCACACCACGACGAGATCGCCCAATTGATCGAATAGACCCGATGAGCGCTCTTCGCTTTCGGAAACTTCCCATAGGCGATCCGCCATCTTTTCGTTTTGCGAATTGAGAGACTTGTAGGCCTTGTCAGCCTTCTTAAACCCGGCTGCGGCCAGAATGGCGAATGCGCCAGCGGTCAGCGTTAAAATCACTGCAACCAATGACAATATGGTCGTGAATCCACCCAAAGTCGCCAAAATCCAGATGCCAAGTGACACGCCTGTCAACGCGGCGGCGGCCATCGCCATTTCGGGCGAGCGCGTGTCCAAGCCCTGATTTTCGCGCTCAGTGCTAAGATAGCCCGCACTAATCTGTGCGGGCGCACCTTTGATATGTTCCAGATATTCCGAGGTTTCGGCTTTCGAACTTAGTGTTTTCAGTGTGCGTCCCATACGTGAAGACATAACACAGGGAGGTTTGAAGAAGGCTTGGCTGGATGATTACAATTTTAATGATTTTGCTGATTTAGGCGGGTTCGTAATCAGCCACCACGCGGCCACGGATTTTGCCCTCGACAATAGTCTGAGCAGCCTCAATGAGGTCGCCAAATCCAATTGTGGTAGAGAGTGCCGTTAGCTTATCTATCGGCAAGTCTGAAGCGATGCGCTGCCAAGCCTTAATGCGCGTTTCGCGTGGAACCATCACAGAATCCACCCCCCGCAAGGTCACACCGCGCAGGATAAACGGCGCGACAGAACCCGGTAAATCCATACCTTGCGCCAGCCCGCAGGCGGCTACCGCACCGCCGTAATTTGTCTGCGCCAGCACATTGGCCAGCGTATGGCTGCCGACGGTATCAACTGCGCCTGCCCAGCGTTCTTTGCCCATGGGTTTGCCGGGTGCGGAAAGTTCCGCGCGATCAATGATTTCCTTCGCGCCTAGACCCATCAGGAAATCAGCCTCTTCGGGTCGTCCGGTTGAGGCAATGACGTGGAAGCCGAGATGGCTGAGAATGGCTATTGCGATAGAGCCGACACCGCCCGCAGCGCCAGTAACCAGAACGGGGCCAGAGCTTGGTGTTAGCCCCTGCTGTTCCAGCGCCATGACGCAGAGCATTGAGGTGTAGCCTGCTGTGCCGACAGCCATGGCATCATGGCCGGAAATGCCTTCCGGCTGGGCGATAAGCCACTCAGATTTTAGCTGTGCACGACCGGCATAAGCGCCGTAATGCGCCTCGCCCACGCCCCACCCATTGAGCAGAACCTTATCGCCTGTCTTCCACTCAGCGCCTGTCGATGAAATGACGGTGCCGGATAAATCTATGCCCGGTATCATCGGCCAGCGGCGCACGACGGGGGCTTTGCCTGTGATGGCCAGACCATCCTTGTAGTTCACCGTGGTGTGCTCGACTTTGATGAGGACATCGCCCTCCATCAATTCATCATCGTGCATTTCGACCATGTTGACAGACTGCTTTTTGGTGTCATCGCGGCTGATGAGTATGGCTTGGAAAGACATGGGTTGCTCCTATAATGTCCATCAAGATGGAGCAAATAATGAGGCTGTCAATCAGCCTTTGGTGTGGCTTTGCGCCAGCTCAAAAACTCTTCCAACACAATCAGCGCCGCACCAACGGAAATGAATGCATCCGCCAGATTAAACACCGCAAATGACCAGATGGGCGTGTGAAACAGCACATAATCCACCACATGGCCCAGTGTCACACGGTCAATTAAATTGCCAATTGCCCCGCCGATAATCAGCGTGAAGCCTAATCGTGCGAGCCAATTTGACGGGTTTGTGCGGTAGGCCAGCCAGCCGACGAACAGCACAATAAGACTGGTGCCGATAATCAAGGCACGATCATCTAAGCCCCAGAGCAGGGAGAAGGCAACGCCTTCATTCCATGTGCGATAGGCCCCAAGAAACGGCAGCACATCGACGAGCGTTTGGAATGGCAGCTTGGCTTCGACGAGATATTTAACGCCCTGATCCAGACCAACCAGCGCCACGACGAGAGCAATCATGCTTTTGAAATTCATCAGCTTCGCTCGTCCAAAGTTAGGGCGTGGCGGCGCACTTCGAACAGGGTCACGCCGGTGGCGATGGCTAAATTCAGCGAATCAGCGCGGCCTTGCTGAGGAATACGGATAAGTTTGTCACAAGCACCGCTGAGCGCCTCACCCATGCCGGATTGTTCATTGCCCATGATGACCAGCACCGGAGCCTTGGAATAATCCACCGTGCGGTAATCGACCGCCCCTTTAAGATGCGTGCCACAAACGAGACCATCGAAGGATTTGCGGAACGAAATAAACTCCGCCTCACTGGCATGATAAAGCGGCACGGCAAAAACCGAACCCATGGTGGCGCGCACGGTCTCAATGGCAAAGGGGTCGGTGCATTCGCCAATCAAAATGACACCCTTCACGCCCGCCGCATCGGCAGTGCGAATGATGGTGCCGAGATTTCCCGGATCGCGGACCCGGTCGAGCGCAAGATAGGTATCCGTGCCGGAGGTTCTAATGCTGGAAAGCGCATTGTAGCGCTGTTCGAAGACACCGAGCACGGCTTGCGGATTATCGCGGCGGGTGATGGCAGCGGTGACCTTCTCGCTGGTTTCAACGACTTCCGCGCCAAGCGCCAAGGCGCGGGCGATTGTCTTATCCGCCACCGGATTGCCAATTGCTGCCTTTGCAACGACCAAGATATTCAGCTTCCAGCCTAAATCCAGCGCATCAATGATGAGTTTCAGGCCCTCGGCTAAAAACATATTAGTCTCGTCGCGGTTTTTCTTTTGCGCCAGTGCTTTGATGTCTTTGACCAGCGGATTGGCCAGAGACGTGATTTCCTTAATCACGTTCATTGCGGCACCCAGCGCGAAAACAGCGAGGTGGAAAGTGCGCGGCCTGCGGATTTTTCACGCAAAATAAGTTCGCCCGATTCAACCGTGCCGCCCATGCCGATAAACCTGTCACGCACCAGCTCGTGGATGGCGTAGAATGACGCGCGGATGGAATAGGCAGTCAGCACCATCGCCAGCGGATTTGGCGATAATATCGCGCGGCAGGCCTCGATCATTTGTGGCAGATGTTCAAACAATTGCCAGACTTCACCAGCTGGACCGCGGCCAAAGGCGGGCGGGTCGAGCAGGATAATATCGTAGGTCGAGCCGCGCCGCTCTTCGCGCAGCACGAATTTCATGGCATCATCGACTATCCAGCGGATTTTCTTGTCGCTTAGCCGTGCAATTTCCTGATTTTCCCGCGCCCAGCTAACGGCTTTTTTCGACGCATCGACATGGGTTACTTCCGCGCCCGCGCGCGCTGCCAAGAGACTGGCAACGCCGGTATAACCAAAAAGATTGAGCACTTTAACCGGACGATTGGCGCTCTTAATCAAGCCGCACATAAAGGCCCAATGCGCGCCCTGTTCCGGAAAGACGCCAACATGGCGAAATGAGGTGAAGCGGCCCAAGAAGGGCATACCTTCATGTTCCATCGGCCAAGTTTCGCCCAGCGCCACTTTGGGAAACAGCCAGCGGCCCATGCCCTCTTCATCGGTATTGCCGGTGAAAATGGCGTCGCACTTTTTCCATTCGCTCGGGTCCAGCGCCGGCTGCCAGATGGCTTGCCCCTCGGGGCGCTCGATGCGGTAGGGGCCATATTGCTCAATTTTGCGGCCATTGCCGCTGTCGAGCAGCGCATAGTCGGCGTTGGGCTTGGTTTCCAGAATGATCGGTAGGCGCTCTTGAGGCCGCGAACCCTCGCGGCGTGCCAACGGCTTAATCACAAGTGGCTTTTGCGCCTGCACGGCATGATTTGGCTGCACAGGGTGGCGCGGCGGCGCGGCGCGATCCTTCATGGACATGTTTTAGGCCGAGGGAAGCGAAGTTAGATTGTTACGGATTTGCGCATCACGCGCCTTGGCTTCTTTTTGCAGCGATGCAACCTCGGCGCTGGCAGTCTTCGCGGCGCGGCGGTTGCGCCCCTGTGCCAGCCAGGTCACCACAGACCCGAGCAGCAGGCCTATGAGGAGTGCACAGAACAGGAATACAAATAATGGCGCTGAAAATGACAATAGCGGGTTATTTGCCGTGAACGGATCAACAGTCAGTGTCACAGGCGCACGGTTTGCCACAGATAACGCGATCAAAATGATCGCTGCAGGGATCAACAGAACAATCCAAAACAATCTGCTAATCATGCAATCACCTTTGTAACAGTTTTACAGTGCGGCGTTTAGCCGATCCCGCAATTCTTTGCCAGTCTTGAAAAACGGAACCCATTTTTCCTCAACCGAGACAGCCTCTCCTGTCTTAGGATTGCGGCCAGCGCGTGGCAGCCGGTTTTTCACCGAGAACGCACCGAAGCCACGTAGCTCAACGCGGTTGCCTTCGGCCAGCGCATTGGTGATTTCGTCAAATACGGAATTGACGATGTTCTCCACATCACGCTGAAACAGGTGCGGGTTGCTATCGGCAATGGATTGTACAAGTTCAGATTTTATCATGTCGCGCGTCCCTCGCGTCAGTTTTCTACAAAACGAAAATTTTCGAACTATTCAATTGCGCCCATTTTTTCCAGAGTCAACGTCCCAAACTGAAACAAGGCCGTTTGAAAACAAATGTTCTGGAATTATTTCACTTAAAACCGCAGATTCGCCATTACTCAACCCCGAAAGGCGTAGCAAAGCCGACGACATTTTCACAGGTAGCCACCATGATGAAGTTTCAGATTTCGGTTTCCATTCAATGACATCCAGCTTTTCGCCGCCATTTTTGGCGTTCACCCAAGCCAGCGCGGCCTCTTCACCGCCCAGTTCATCAATCAACTTGTTTTGCAGTGCCTGACGGCCCGTGAAAACTGAGCCATCTGCCAGCGCCAACACTTGGGCGCGGTCGAGCGGGCGACGTTCGTCAACTATCGAAACGAACCAGTCATAACTATCCAAAATCATGCGCCGGATCATGGCTTTTGCGTCTTCGCTGGCCGGATTAAACGGATTGGGTTCCGCTTTCATCGGGCTGGATTTGATGGACTCAACTTTGACGCCTAGATTATTCAAGAGAACGGAAAGGTCTGGATATTGAAACAACACGCCGATGGAGCCGACGATGGATGATTTGCGCGCCACGATGTGATCGCTGGCAGAGGCAATCATATAACCGGCCGATGCGGCCAGTGTGCCGACCTGCGCTACGACGGGTTTTTTAGCGGCAAGGACGCGCACCGCGTCATATATCGCCTCGCCTCCTGCCGTGGTGCCGCCGGGCGAATCAACCGCCAAAATCACGCCCTTTACAGACTCAGCCTCGCCGACGGTTTTCAGCAGCGCCAATAACCGTTCGTCTTCGGTGATCGTGCCTTCGATTCGTACCTTGGCAATGTGGGGCGCGGAGTTGGGCTGACCAAACCCGCCATTGGCGTAAGCGAAGCCGACAATCCCTGCTATTAACGCCATGACGATTGCCGCAATGCGCCAAAAGCTGAGCTTGCGGCGCATAATCCGCCGGTCTATCCAATTGTCAGCAGACTGTGACATGATGCACCCTCAAATTGCCGTAAAGTTAGGTCTTTAGACCATTTCAAATGGTGTAGAACAAGCACTTTACAATCAGCGACAATAAACATCGTTGTCTTGTCAAAATTAGTAGCCATATCTGCGCCCAGAGCACTTCCAAACTTGATGGAACTTCAAGCCTTTAAGGATAGTGCGACAAAACAAAGACATAGAGCTAAATGAATTTTGATTTTTTCAAAATTCATTTAGCTCTATGCAAGGCGAAACGAAAGATCTGAAATGAGTGCGGTGGAACATAAGAGCAAGCTGCAATTATCTGCGCACAAACGTGCGGCGGATGAATTTGCGTCGGCCGACCGTCATTCACGCCGCGTGCGGCTGGCAAAGGTCGCCATTCCCGTGCTGGCGCTTCTGGCCGGTGGGTTTTTTGCAGCCAAGACTTTTTTCCGTACCGAAGTGCCTGTCGATATCAGCACGGCGGGCGTTAGCCTGTCCGATGGCCGCGTGGTCATGGCCAATCCAAAGCTCGATGGCATGACGGGCGATAAGCGACCCTACAAAATGCAGGCTGAGCGTGCATTCCAAGAGGTCAAGAAGGACGGATTGGTGGAGCTTGAGAAAATCACCGCAACGCTGCCGTTCGGAAAAGACACGACTGCTGACCTTGTCGCCGGTGGCGGCATGTTTGACCATGCCAACAACAAGCTTGATTTGAACAAGTCCGTGACGCTTACCACAAGCGATGGCATGGTGGCAAAACTAGCGTCTGCCGCCATTGATATCGGGCAAAATACACTTGTCACCAACGAACCGGTAGATATTACAGCCAAGGGTTCACACATCACAGCCGACACGATGCAAGTGTCTGATGGCGGCAAGCATTTGATTTTTGATAAAAAAGTGCGATTAAGCATAGACCCGAAGCAGTTGAATAAATCTGCGGGTGATGCCACGACACAAACGCCCAATTGAGGATGTCCTATGAGCCGTAGTTTTTTAATCAAGTTTGCGCTGGCTGGTTTGATGGTAGCCGCGCCGAGCGGTGCGTCCTTGGCTCAAAATAATAAGGACCAGCTTACCGGCCTCAAGCTCTCCAACGACCAACCGATCCAAATTGAAAGTGATCGTTTGGATGTACGTGAGGCGGAAAGCGTGGCTGAATTTACCGGCAATGTGAAAGTTGTGCAGGGGCCGACGCTGCTTAAAGCGGGCAAGATGATCGTTTATTACGTTAAGGGCGATGGTGGTTCCGCCGCGACCGGCTCGGCGGCAATCGATCATTTGGTGGTTTCCGGCAAAGTCTATGTGCAGTCGGAAACACAAGTGGCCACTGGCGATGACGCCACTTTTGACATGAAGAGCCAAGTGTTAGTGCTTTCGGGCAGCAAAGTTGTGTTGTCCGAGGGCGAAAACATTGCCGTGGGCTGCAAACTCACGGTGCAGATGAAAAATGGCCAAGCGCATTTGGAAAGCTGCAACAAAGGCCGCGTTAGCATTGTGATTGATTCCAAATCAGCCAAAAAGAAATAAGCTAACGTGGCTATTTTCAAAAACCTATTTTCTGGCAAGCCTGATAAGGCCGCCAAACAGACGCGCTCTGCCAAATATGAAGGCACGCTGATCGCGCGCGGCCTGTCCAAGAGCTATAAAGGCCGTCAGGTCGTCAATGGCGTGACGATGGGCCTGCGTGCCGGTGAAGCTGTTGGTTTGCTCGGTCCCAATGGTGCGGGCAAGACCACCTGCTTCTATATGGTCACGGGGTTGGTTCCTGTGGACGCCGGTACCATTGAAATTGATGGTCATGATGTGACGCAAATGCCGATGTACCGCCGCGCGCGACTGGGCATAGGCTACCTGCCGCAAGAGGCCTCGATTTTTCGCGGGTTATCGGTGGAAGATAATATCCGCGCGGTGCTCGAAGTCGTCGAAAAGGACAAAAAACAGCGCGAAATCGATCTTGATGGTCTCTTGGAAGAGTTTCACATTTCGCACTTGCGCAAATCGCCCTCCATCGCGCTTTCGGGCGGTGAGCGGCGGCGTCTGGAAATTGCCCGTGCGCTGGCTTCGCGCCCGAATTTTATGCTGTTGGACGAGCCATTTGCCGGCGTTGACCCGATTGCGGTGGCCGACATTCAAAATCTCGTGCGCCATCTAACCAGCAGAGGCATCGGCGTTTTGATTACAGATCATAATGTGCGTGAAACGCTGGGCCTCATAGACCGTGCCTATATTATTCACGCGGGCGAGCTTTTGACCCACGGCACACCGGCCGAGATTGTCGCCCACCCTGATGTGCGCCGCCTCTATCTGGGCGAACAATTCACACTTTGATGACTCTACCTTCGCAAACACGGCATAACCCATGCCAGATTGCACAGAAGTGAAATAATTTATTGACAAGCAAGCGTTATGCCAATTTCAGTGCGCACTGAAATGGGAGTTCGTTCACGCGTGGCATTGGGTCAAAAACTGGCATTGCGTCAATCACAGTCTCTGGTGATGACGCCGCAACTGATGCAGTCGATAAAACTGCTGCAGCTGACCCATGTCGAACTATCCAAATTTGTCGAAGAAGAGATGGAGCGCAATCCGCTGCTCGAAGCGGTTCCGGTTTCGGAAAACGTCGCGCTCGAAACACTGTCGGACTTGCACAAATCGGATGATGAGTGGGAGGGTGACAGTTTTTCCGCCGATGCTGACGATAATTGGATGCATGAAGACCATGCTGTCGCCAGCGAAATGGCCGATACATTCGATGCGCCCTTGGACAATATTTTCCAAGATGACGCGCCAACGGTGCCGGATCAAACGGCAGATTTAGCCTCGCAGTGGAAAGCGGAAGCCGGTTCAAGCGGCTCGTTTGAGGGTGGTGAAGGCTTTGATTTTGAGGATGTGGTAGCCAAGCCGGAAACGCTGCGCGATCATGTTGCCGAACAAATCGCCTTTACATTTGCCGATGCCGGTGAGCGCCTGTTTGCCATGGAGCTTGCTGATTGTTTGGACGAAAGCGGCTATCTGCGCACGGACCTGTCAGAATCAGCCGATAAGTTTGGTCTGCCGCTCGCCCAAGCGGAGGCCATTCTGGCCACGTGCCAAGAATTTGATCCCATCGGTCTGTTCGGTCGCAATTTAGCCGAATGTCTTGCCATTCAACTGAAAGCCAAAGACCGGTTTGATCCGGCAATGGCAACGCTTGTCGCCAATCTTGATCTTCTGGCAAAGCGTGATTTCAAGGAGCTAAAGCGGCTGTGCGGTGTCGATGATGCTGACATATTGGATATGTTGGCCGAAATTCGCGGGCTGGACCCTAAGCCCGGCACGGCGTTTGCCACCGGTACTATGGAGGCGATCATCCCGGATGTCGCTGTGCGCACCGCGCAGGATGGTTCATGGTTGATTGAGCTAAATCCAGCGGCATTGCCACGCGTTTTGGTCAACCAGAGCTATTTTACCAAGGTGAGCCGCGGCACGCAAAGCGCTGCGGACAAAGAATATTTGTCAGAGTGCCTTGCCACAGCGAACTGGCTAACCCGCAGCCTTGACCAGCGTGCGCGCACGATTTTGAAAGTGGCGCAGGAAATCGTCAAACAGCAGGATGCGTTCTTTATTTATGGTGTCTCGCGGCTGCGCCCGCTCAACTTAAAAACCGTTGCAGACGCGATAAAGATGCACGAATCGACGGTCAGCCGCGTTACGGCCAATAAATTCATGGAAACGCCGCGCGGCGTGTTTGAATTGCGTTATTTTTTCACTGCGGCGATCAATAATTCTGACGGTGGCGATTCCCATTCTGCCCAGTCCGTGCGCCATACCATCCGCCAGATGATTGAAAGTGAAACACAAAAAAATGTTTTATCAGACGATCAGATTGTGGATGTGCTGCTAAAAAGTGGCGTCGATATCGCGCGGCGTACCGTCGCTAAGTACCGCGAATCCATGAACATTCCTTCGTCCGTACAGCGCAGACGCGAAAAAAAGGCGATTTTGAGCGCTTCTGCTTGAAATCTATCGTCAATTGACATCGTTAACGCGCCAGATTATAGGCCCGCCCGACGATTGGGGTCACGCTGAAGTTTCAGGTTGGACACAAATTCTCCCCAAGACTGTTGAGACTGACAGATCACCGGACATATTTTGACCGGCGAATGGATTTGCGTCGGGCGCATTGCGATATAAGGTCGTGATGCCAGTCCGGCAGAATCAAATTTGAAAGGGAGTTGCACCATGAGCCTTCGCATATCTGGAAAGCACATGGAGTTGGGTGATAGCTTTAGAACGCTTA